>JAFYPP010000015.1 GCA_017559995.1 Clostridia bacterium
ATAAAAAGTTCTTTATCAATCTGGGGTTTGCTCTTGCTCTACCATACGAATCAATGGTAAAATTACTGGCGTATAATGGATATACATGGGATAGTGTTGGACGAGAATTTGACGATATATGTAAGCAAGCATTTAGGCTTGGGTTCAGTCGCAAATTGACGAATGAACTTCTCAAAAAGAGAAACATAGAACTGGAAGATGACCCTAAAGACGCAAAAGAAACGACACAGTTCTATGCTATGCCAACTCTTGATAAAGGCACTTCGGGCAAACGTAAAAACCCATAATCTCCAAGAGAGTAATTCCAAGTGGTCGAAAAGTTTTTGACGCACATTTGACGCACATTTTTTAGTGGAATGGGCGGAATGAGCGGAAAGAACGTGATTACGAACCACCACTTCCCACGAAAAATAGCCCTGTATCACGGCAACAAAAAGTGGTGTTTAAGAGTGGGAATAATCGCATAAGGCTTTTCAGTGGCTTGAAATCTCTGATTTCAAGCCACTTTTTTGCTTTTGAAGAAGAAAGCCTTATCAACAGTGATAAGATTTTGATAACGATCCGCTTAACAGAAGTGCGCCGGTTTCCCCGGCGCACTTCTTCCCTATTTCAGTTTTGCAGATGCCGACCGCGGCAACGTCTTATTGGAAAGCACGCGATCAGGCGGAACACGAGATATGCGCCCAGACACACCGCAAATATGTAGATGGATGTGTTGACATACCAGCCGAACCACTCGGAGAGCTGTTTGAAAACTATGATGTGAGAGTTCCCGGGGCCTACGAAGAACATATTCATATTCCAGACTCATGTAATTAATAAATTATATACATCTTTATTAGAACATTATCCATCAAGATTCATCACAAATCGGAACAATAGAACAGGCGATTTGGAGCAACGCCAAATCGCCTGCTAACGTATTAACTTATTCTGCTTTGTCTGTTTTCAGCAAATGGGCCAGATACACATTCTTCTCCACGAATTCCGGCTTGAAAAACTCGTATCTGCCGCAGCTTTGACAATACGCTGGAAGCACATCAAAGGTGCTCCAGTCATGAAAAGGATTATTGTTCAGATGCTCCACTGTCTGAAATCGCAGTTTTGCTCCGCAGCGCAGGCAGGCAGGTCGGTGTGCTTCCGCATTGGAAGCCACTTCGATAAATGGCTTCAGTTTTTCGGGCTGATCTGCCAGACCAAGCTTGAGTGCACGTCGACATTGTTCTTCCTCATTCAGATCATTCAGTTCCTGTTGGCAATTTTTACAGCAAGGCTGATATGTACCGGCGCAGCTGATGTAAGCTGAGTGGAAGAATCCCAATTTTTCGCCACAAAAAACACACACTTTTTCGTTATCCATCACGCTCTGCTCCTTCGTTCGTTTTTCGCACTTGCAGTTGCATTGATTAGGCCTTATCCTCCACCGGTATTGTGAGCGTTTTGCACTCCGGGCAATAGTAAGCTTGTACCCAATAGCCTTGCAGCATAGCACTCAACAAGCCGCGATTATACACACTAAAGCGATTTGTTTCCTTCCCGTTGTGTGAAAACCTCATCTCCTCTGACCGAAAAATCATAGTATGGGAACTTCCGATTTCGCCAGTAATCAGCCTGCCATTACAACGTGAACATCTCATATGCTCGCCTCCTTTGATGCAGTAGATATCATTCACGTACGTTCAAAAGCCAAGTACCGCGTCCCCTGAAAGGTAAGCAGTCCCTGATCGCCTTCCACCAGCAGACCGTACTGCTCACCGTCCATCCGAAGTTCCATACGGTCACCGCTTTCCACTTCAAAGGTGACGTAATAGGTGGTGGAGGTATGGTGGTGTTCCCCACCGCTGCGATGCACATTGGTGCGTTTTGCCACGATGACTGCCGGAACGGTCAGTCTGGGCGAGTTATTGTTCTAGTTCCATTCACCGATGCCTCTGACTGCCATGATCACAAATATACCGATCATCAGCATAAATACGATGGTAAACATGGCGCCAAAAGCACCGAAGCCCATATGAACTCCATATCCAAATCCCATAGAGACTTCCCTTCCTCCGTTATGTTTGCAATCCTATGATATACATGATAAAGATCATCATAGGAAATCCAATCCAACCAATATACCGGCTGGTCAGTTCCCAGTCAGAAGGCTCAGCATTTTCGGCATTTCGGATCGTCCAAGACAGCTTTCTTCGAAACAGCTCATCGGCATACAGAATGGACACCACCGTCACCACAGAGAGGGATACGCATCCAAACCACGCTATCCAGTCTCCCCGTGAGGTAAGGTTCGGCCCTGCTGCCAGTTCATAAATGGCAGTAGCTGACGGGGCCGTCTGATCAATGACGTTTCCGTGTTCGTCATACCAAATGTTTTGCTCATACAATTTGCCGTTTGGTACCCAGCTGCCATCTTGTGAAAGAAGCATTTGTGTATCACCGTTGTGCAGCAAACCGCCTCGGAAATATACAGAATCCCCCTGCATGATCTCGATGCCCGTAATATCGCTGACACGAATGAAATCATTCGGGATCGCCGAGGGCTCTTCCCGGACAGTATAGGGGCCATAGAACTTTTCACCATAGCGAAAGGTCACGGTTTTATCCGCAGTGACCGTAAAACAGACCTCTTTGTCGTTCCATTCTCCCGCATAAATCGTGGTATCTCCATCCATGGTCGGATACAACATGGCTTCATCATACTCGTATCCCTCCCGGGAGGTGACCACACAGTAGATCGGTGTAAACACGGCAAACATGACTGCCAGCAGCAGCAAGATCACTTTCTGAATGATGTCGAGTTTTTTGATGCGTTCCATCACGCCACCTCCCGAATGATTTTAGGCAGAAAGCCGGCGGTTTCCCGCCGGCTTTCCTTTGTTTGGGGGCGGGATCGTCCCCATTTGTGTTAATCAATCTGTGTGCCGCCCCACTCTACCACCGTGAAGCCGTGGCGTTTAAAAGCGGGTAGTTCCTGTGCGGGGATGTCCACCGGCTTTTCCAACGGTTTCCACACCATGAACACCCGCAGGATGTTGTCAGGCGTAGGGGTAATGGTCAGTTTTGCCGCTTCGGTGTAAGCCTCCTGCTGGAAGGCGATGAGGTTGTAGGCATTGTCCTCCATCAATGGCAGCCAGTAAACGATGAACTCGTTGGCCTCATTCCGGGTCAGGCCCAACCGGGCAAGGGCATCCTCCAGAAAGGCGGCGGTGTCGGTTCCGGCCACACAGAAGCCTTTGGAGAGATCGTAGACCTCGGTACCCTCACCCTCCCAGTACAGATAACTGTAGGTCTGGCCCGCGGCGTCGGTAAGAGTGCCGTCGGGTTCTGCGGTAACCGTCCAGCCGTTGTTATAAGCGGGATAAGTACAGGTCAGCTCACCGGTAACATAGTCCAGTTGAACGGTGACATCGGTCACTTCTTCGGGATAGAGGTAGATGACGGGTTTAGCGGGAGTAGCGGGAGTAACGGTAGCAGGATCACGACGCTCTTCATCACGATTTGGTTGGCAGGCGCACAACGGAAGCACCAGCAGAACTGCCAACAGCAGCGCAAGGTGTTTTCTCACGCAAAGTCCTCCCTTCCTGCAAAACGTTCTGGTTTTAGACCTCCACAGGTTCCTCGGTACCCTCGGCCTGCTGAGGAACGATCACCACCTGCGCAGGGGCCTCATTGGTGGCCATCTTGGCACCCAGTGCGCCCATGATCAGGCTCTTGATATCAATGCCCATACCGGCGCTGATACCCTCGGTGACCTGGGTGGTGCCGTTGACGATGTCAGACAGCAGCTTGGCGCTGTTGCCCTCGCCGTACATGGTGATCTTGTCCACCTTGGACAGAGGTTCGGCAACGTTCTTGGCGATCTGGGGCAGAGCCTCCATGATCATCTCGATAACAGCGGCTTCGCCGTACTTCTTCATAGCCTCGGCCTTCTTGTCGATACCTTCGGCCTCTGCCAGCGCCTTCAGACGGATGGCTTCAGCTTCGGCTTCACCCACGGCACGGATACCTTCTGCCTCACGCTGACGCTCGATCATCTTTGCTTCGGCTTCCTTGGTGCGGCGGAACAGTTCGGCTTCGGCCTCCTGCTCGGCGGCGTAACGTTCTGCGTCAGCCTTGGCACGAATCTCGGCGTCCAGGGTCTGCTTGGTGACTTCAACTTCCTTGGCACGCAGTTCGGCGGTACGCTCGGCGCGGGCGATATCGGCGTTGGCAGAAGAAACCTCGATGGAACGGCGCTGCTCCTGCTCCTGGATGGCGTAGGCGGCATCGGCGTCAGCCTTCTTCACATCGGACTGCTGCTTCAGCTCGGCCTGACGGATGGCCAGCGCGGTCTGCTTCTCGGCGATCTCCATTTCAGACTGGACCTTGGCGTCGTTGGCCTCCTTGGCAGCCTGTGCCTGGGCGATAGCGATGTCGCGGTCGGCCTGAGCCTTCGCCACAGCGGCGCCCTTCTTGATCTGGGAAATGTTGTCGATACCCAGGTCTTCAATGACGTTGTTCTGGTCAGAGAAGGACTGGACGTTGAAGGAGATCATTTCCAGACCCATCTTCTGCAGGTCGGGGATGGCGTTTTCCTGGACACGCTCACCGAAGGCCTTACGGTCGGTGACCATCTCTTCCAGACGCATCTGGCCCACGATCTCACGCATATTGCCCTCCAGGGTATCCTGGACACGGCGGATGATCATGTCTTCCTTCTCGTTCAGGAAGAACTTGGAGGCCAGGGTCATCATTTCTTCGCTCTGGCCAATGCGGATCTTAACGGTGGCGTCCACCTTCACGTTGATGTACTCTGCGTTGGGAACATAGTCAGTGGTCTTGACGTCCACCGAGAACATCTTCAGGGACAGCTTATCCAGCCGCTCCAGGAAAGGAATGCGGATGCCGGCTTTACCGATGAGGATACGGGGCTTGCGGAAGCCCGAAATGATGTAGGCCGTATCGGGGGGAGACTTCACATAACCAATAATCGTGATAACAATGATCACCAACAGGGCGACACCGATACCAATCACATACTCCATACTCTTTCTCCTTTCAAATCATCAAAAATTGCAGATGCTCAGACATTTTCGGAAGATGATTGCTGCGCCGGGGCCGAAACCGGCTGTGTTTTCCAACTGAGCCCAAGGGCCGAGGCGAAGGCAACTTGCTTTTCTGCCTTTTCCAACAGCCGGATGGACAGGATCCGTTCTTTTACCGTCACGGACATCACTTCCTTTGCTGCTTGAAACATCGTTTATGATATATTTATTTTAGCGCGGGCAGTTGTGTGAAAACAGGATGATTTCAGCAAATGAGCGGGGTTATTTCGCTTTTGGGAGCAAATTAGCCCTCGGTTTGGCAATCTTTGCAGGCGTTATAGAGTTCCTCATCGATAACGCCGGTGGCCAGCATACGCTCGGACCACAGCTGCAGGGTCTCCACCGCGATGGAGATGCGCTCCAGCTCCTCCTGAATGTAGATGAAATCCTTCAGCTCGTCACCGGTGATCTTTCCGTCCACCGTGATTTCGATGAGCCTTTCTTTTTGCTTATTCATAGCGTTGAGGGATGCCAGCATTTCCAGCACGATCTGGGAAAGGTCCTTCACCTTGATTTCGGGCACATACTGCTGTCCGATGGGGCATTGATTGGCGCAGTAGTAATTGCACAGACTGGGCTGCTTGTATTTTTCGGCCATCACCAGCACTTCGTCAGGATGGGGCAGGCAGCGCTCGTTTTCGATTTTCTCGATGCGTTCGGGCGCGATGGTCTCCAAAAGTTCAGAGGCCGCTTCCCGGGTCAGCTTCAAGCTTTCGCGAGTGGTGTGATAGATGGTTTTATTTTCTTTGGTAGACGTTCTGGCCATAGGTTCTCCCCCCTGCTGATAACGGCATACGTTTGTAATTCTATTATACAGTTTTTTTGTCGAAATGTGGGGGGCTTTAAGCGCTATTTCAGTTTTTCAGCGAAACGCACAAATGAGAGGTTGTAAATTGGGCAGTCTGACATAACAAAACCCGTCCTGCGTTATTCCGATATCAAGCGGCCGTCCTTCAGTTTCAGCACTTCATCGGCCTTGTCGGCGATGGACAGGTCGTGGGTGACCACGATGACGCAGTAGCCCTCTTCATGAGCCAGTTTCTGCAGCAGGTCGATGACGATCTCACTGTTTTCCGTATCCAGATTGCCGGTGGGTTCGTCGGCAAGGATGATCTTGGCATCGGAGGCCAGTGCCCGAGCGATGGCAACCCGCTGCTGTTCGCCGCCGGAGAGCATGGCGGGCAGGCGCTTGAAGTAGGTCTCGTCCAGACCTACGGCGCGGAGCTTTTCTTCGGCGATCTTCTTGGCATCGGGCACTTTCTTTAGTTCCATGGGAAAGGTGACGTTCTCCATCACCGACAGCAAGGGCAGCAGGTTGTAACTCTGATAGATCACCGCCACCGTGTCCCGATGGTAGAGATCCCGGTCGACTTCGGCGGTGGTTTTGTCCTCAAAAACCACCCGGCCTTCGGTGGGGATGTCCAACGCTGCCAGCAGGGACAGAAGCGTAGTCTTGCCGCTGCCGGATTTCCCGATCAGGGCATAAAACTTCCCCGGCTCGAACGCATAAGTGATGCCCTTGAGAGCCTTCACCGTCTGATACTTGCTTTTGTAGGTATACGCCAGATCCTCGATTTTCAGCATAGCGGCCTCCTATTCTTTTGCAGTCATGATATTAAACACGTTCACGCCGGAGATCTTCCATGCAGCGACACCGCCACCCAGCAGGTCACACGCCCACAGCAACAGGAGTTGATCGGGGGCAAACGCGGTTGCACCCGCCAGGAGCAGGGTGAGCCCACAGCCCAAAAGGCAGCCAATGGCCGCCTGCAGAGCGGTTTCTCCCAGCAGTACGGTAAAAACGGCGCTGCGCCGCATTCCCAGCGACCGCAGGACGGCCGCTTCTTTCTTCCTACCCCGCAGCAGCAGAAAACTCAGTCCAAAACCGATGGCTGCTACCAGCACCAGCAGCACGGGCAAAAGCCCCTCCAGCAGCGCGATCTGCTGCTTGAGTTGGCCGGTGGTTTGCTGCATGGTGATATCGTCAATGCGCAGCTGCGCTTCGCCGGTATGGAGTCCCTCCTCCAGCATAGCCGTTTTGAAGATTTCCAAGTTTGCCAGATCGGTAAAGATCAGATCTAATCCACTATAGTTGAAAGACAGTCCGGCTCCCTGATAGGCATTCCGCAGCGATGCCAGCGGGCAGTAGAAGTTTTGGATGCCGCCTCCTCCGCCGCCGTAAAGCCCCACTACCGCCAGTTCCAACACCTCAGCACTGTCCCGCTTCAACGGAAAGGTCACCGTATCGCCCAAATCTAACCCGGTGCTCCGCGGTGCCACACAGACCGGGTCATCTCCGCCGAACAGCGACTCATCAAAGCCTTCCCGCCACTGCAGATATGGCAGTTCGGCAGCCAGATTGGGTTCTCCCCGGGGATCCTCCAGGCCATACAGCCATTGGCCGGTCGAAGATAACGAAGAACAAGTAATACGTGCGCTGTGCTCCGCTATGAAACCACTGTCCACGATGGCGGTATATTCCGCTTGCGTGATGACGGGCGCACGGCCTTTTTTATTGCCATCCACCCAGCCTTCCACCGTCATTGCGGCATAGGTGTTGGTCAATTCCTGCCGGTAGATCCGGATGCTGTTCATGTACAGCATCAAAAACAATGTCATAGCGGCCACGGCAGCCACGGCTGCCAGCGTGATGTTTTTATTGCGGCTGAAGTTTTTCCAAATCAGTTTCATAGTGGCACCTACTCTTTCGTTCCCAGTCGAGTGAGAGGCGGACGGTTAGCCTCCCGCAGGAGAAGCACACTCAGAAGCAGCGCAAAGGCAGCCGTCTGGATACCGCAAGCCAGCGCAGCCGTCTGCCAGCCGCCGCCACCCTGAAAGACAAAGTCTTCTTCCCTTCCGCTGTCACCGGTGGGTTCAAAATTGCTGATCGGTGTCTGCTGGGCTGCATTGTCCATAATTTTGGTCACCAATCGGTCGGAGAGTGCGCCACCCGCCGCCGCGCCTAAAGCCGCACCTGCAAGAGAAATCAGCAACAGGCCGATGAGCAACAGTGCCATTGCTTTACCTTTAGAGGTGCCCAACGAGCGCAGAACGGCCATTTCTCTGCTCTTTTGCCAACAATGTATCACGGCCAGCACCAGTACGGTAAGCACCGCCACCACCAACGACAACGCAAACAGCAGTTGACTGACCTGCTCCAGCCGCACAAGACTGGGGATGATCTTGGTGAGTCCCTTGTCATAGACTGTCAGATCCACGGTGATGCCGTTTTCCTGCTGACCCAGCAAGCCTTGTTCCTTGATAGCAGCCAGATAATCCTGTGTGCCGAAGGGATCCAGCCGGATAGATACACTGTATTCCGACTGCATCGGGGCCGGCGCGTTGTGCACCGAACCGGTAGGCAGGATGACCATATGTCGGTCAAAGCCCTCCAGTCGATTGTAAAAATAGTTGTTTTTGAGCGGCACGCCGCAAAGGGTTACCTGTCCGTCGTAAAAGCCTACGATGGTGTAGGTGCCGCTGTCAAAGAAATTATCCATGGCCGTGCCGCTGAATCGGCTGCCGCCCATGGGGTTTTGGAACCGTTCCAGCCGATCCTCGAACAGGTCGGAAATGTAAAGAGACTCGTGGGACACCACGGTATCGTTCATAGGATAATCCGATTGAAAAAACTGAAAGTCCAGCGTATCCCCGATCTGCCATTGGTTCACATCAGCCAGCGTCTGGCTCACCAGACAGACTTTGGCGCCATTGGTGTGATCCTCCTCGGTCAGACCGCGCCCCTGGCTGATGAACACATCACCGGTGCTGAAGGGCAGCATGGCATTCATGTCTGAGGTAGTGATGGCGGTCAGCGAATGGGAATTGATGGCCGACACCTCGGCGGCCTGCCGGAAGAAATCTCCCCGCTCGGTCTCCCAAAAGTCCTCGGTGTACTCGGCGATGGGGGCGTAGAGATCGCATGACGGATAATACAGGCGAGCAAACTGCCCGTCTGCGTCACGAACCATCCTTCCGCCGCTGTTCAGATAGCGGTTATTGCCGATTTCGACCCGCAGTACATCCAGAAGGCCGGCGGTCTGAAAGCGCCCCGCGCTCACCACACCTTCCGCCAGCAGAATATAGGTCTTTCCCGGCTCCAGAACGAAGCCGCCGTCCAACTGTCCATCCTCCCCCCGGGTACCCATGGGGAAATCGGGGATGTACGATTGGCCGCCCCATTCCTGCGGCTGCAGCTCCTCGGCGGTGATGCAGTTGGAGATGGCAAGGGTGGTACCGTATTCCGCACGGCCAAACGCCGACCAGAGCACCTCTGCCGGGAACCGGATGTATGCGCCCCGTTCGTACTTATAGACAACCTGGCCGCTGGGATCGGTTTCTGCCCATCGCTCATATTTCAGACCCGGCACGGTCAGCGGCTCGCTTCCCTTGTAGCGGAAGATCACCACTTCGGTCTCGTCGTAATAGTAATAGTCGCTTTGTCCCAGTGTGGCATCGGTGACCAATTTCTCTGCCACATAGGCTCCGAACTGGTTGCGCACATCCACCGATACCACCTGCGGCTGATCGTAAAGCGCCTCCAGCACCGGCAAGTCGGTTTCGGCAGGAAATGTACCCTTATAGTCGGGGTCAGTGATTTCCGTCAGCGTACCAAACCAGTCCACAGGCGCGGTGAGCCGGGGTGTGGCGATCACGTCAAAACTGTCGTAAATGGCCTGGATGTTGGCTTTCGCGCTCTGCCGGAGATTCAAACCGATGGTGAAAAAAGCGCAGGCTATGGCAATCACCCCGAAATAGGCCAATGTCCGTATGGGTGTACGGAACACCTGCTGGATACTCCTTCGAAACAGCATACATACCCCTCCTTTGGTTTCTTCTACTGATATAACGCACGAACGGCGCAAAACCGGACACACTTTCCCGAAAGTTCTTCAAATTATTTCGTTTCTCTGGTATACTGTATTTGAAACAGGTATTTGGGGAGGTGAAGCCGGTGCTTTTCTACTTGCAGACCTTGTCCACAGAGCAGGAGCGAATGACCTTTGAGGCGCTGTATCTGCGCTACCGCAGTCTGATGCTTTCGGTGGCCCGCCGGTTTCTCGCCGAACCGCAAGACGCCGAAGATGCCGTTCATCAGGCGTTTTTGTCCATTTTGAAAAACTTCCATAAAATTTCCCATATCGACTGTCCGGAAACCCGCGCTTTCGTCGTTATCATAGTAGAGCGAAAAGCGTTGGACATTCTCCGGATGAGGAAAAAGACTGTTCCGCTGGAGGAAATGGAACAGGGCGTGGACATCCCACTGCCCGGTGACGGCGGTCTTGCCGATGCCATGGCAAAACTGCCCGCCCGGTACCGACAGGTGCTGCTGCTGCGCTTTGCCTACGGCTACACCACCCGGGAGTTGGCAAGGGAGTTTGACATGACCCAAAGCGCTGTACAAAAACTGATCTGGCGAGCCAAAGAGGTGCTGGAAGCCATCTATACGGAAGGGGGCGACAGAACATGAAGTTTGATGACAAGCAATTGGCGCAGGCGGCAAAGGAGCTGAGCCACGCCATGGGCACTTCTCTCTCCAAACCGGAGGAACAGGTCTTCTCCCCTGCCTTTGAAGAAAAAATGGAGCAATTGCTGAAAAAACAGCGGCGGCAGAAATATCTGAAACGAATTGCCTGCAGCGCCGCTTCTATTCTGGCTTTGCTGATTACGGTCGGCTGTCTGTTTCTGGCGCTGAACACCGAAGCGCGCGCCTACCTTCAGACATGGTACCGCAGCGTCAGCATCGGGCGGTATACCTATCGGTTCAACGAGGATCGGCGCGGCCAGCCTCTTCCCGACTATGAGGTTACCTGGCTGCCGGAAGGGTATCGCTACAACAGAACAAGGCGTTTTGAAAATACCACTTTGGTGAGCTACCGCAAGGAAAGCCCGACGGAGCGGTATATCACCCCCTTGGGTCTTGAGTATTTCTGGATCTCCGACCAGATGGCCCTGACCGTCGGTGCGTATGGCAATCATACGGTGACACAGCAGCAAGTCACCGTCAACGGAAAGCCCGCCCACCTTTATGAGAACATTAACTCCTCCAATGGTCAGCGTGATTATATTCTGGTATGGATCGATCAGGAGGCCGGACTGGTATTTCGTTTGGGTACCAGCCTCTCCATTGAAGAAACCATCGCCGTGGCCGAGAACATTCGCCCGGTAAAATAACTTTGATGAAACGCAAAAGTACCCTGTAAATGTACAGGGTACTTTTTGTATAGCAGATAGACTCAGCTATCCGCCAGCGCGCCATCCTTCAGTTTCAGCACTTCATCGGCCTTGTCGGCAATACTGAGGTCGTGGGTGACAACGATAACACAGTAGCCCTCTTCATGAGCCAGTTTCTGCAGCAGATCGATAACGATCTCACTGTTTTCCGTATCCAGATTGCCGGTGGGCTCGTCGGCCAAAATGATCTTTGCGTCACTTGCCAGTGCTCTTGCAATCGCCACTCTCTGCTGCTCGCCGCCGGAGAGCATGGCCGGCAGGCGCTTGAAATAGGTCTCATCCAGACCTACGGCACGCAGCTTTTCCTCTGCGATTTTCTTCGCACCGGGGACTTTTTTCAGTTCCAGCGGGAAGGTGACGTTCTCCATCACCGACAGCAAGGGTAGCAGATTGTAACTCTGATAGATCACCGCCACCGTGTCCCGATGGTAGATATCCCGGTCGATCTCCGCGGTGGTCTTGTCCTCATAGACCACCTGTCCCTCGGTGGGGAGATCCAATGCTGCCAGCAGGGACAGCAGCGTAGTCTTGCCGCTGCCCGAACGGCCGATAAGCGCGTAAAACTTTCCCGGTTCGAACGCATAAGTGATACCTTTAAGGGCTTTCACTGTCTGATATTTGCTTTTGTAGGTATAGGCTACATTTTCAATTTTCAGCATAACTGCCTCCTATTCTCCCGCCATGACGGTGAACACGTTTGCTTTTGCCAGCTGCCAGACTGCCGCGGCGCCGCCAAGCAAAAAGCAGATCAGCACCAACGCCAGATATTGGGGTGCAAAGGCACTTTTCCCCATGGCGCCACTGGCCAGCAAGCCGCCCAGCAGCGTGCCCAATGATGCCTGAATAGCAGATTCCAAAAGGAAGATTCCGAACACCTGCCTCCGGCGGGTGCCAAGGGAGCGCAGAACGGCAGCTTCCTTTTTTCTTCCACGCAAAAGGAGGAAGGACAGGCCAAAGCCGATGCCGGCTACCACTGCCAACAGCACGGGCAGAAGAGTGTTCAGCAGGCGGATGTGCTGCCGGAACTTGGCGGTTACCTGCTGCAGAAGTGCATCGTTAACGGTCAGACGCGCGGAACCTTTTTCCAGCCCCAGTTTGCTCATCTGCGCCTTAAATTCCCCCAACTTATCCAGTTTTTGCAGTTCCATTTCCAGAATGTTGTAGGTGATTTTCTGCTGATTTTCCCGCAGAAACACCTCCATGGCACCAAGCGGGCAGTAATAGGTGTCCTCCTCGTCGGCAGAGCGGTATTCTTTGCCGTACAGCCCCACCACGGTCAATTCCATGGTCTGTCCGCGGTAGACGCCGCCCAACGGCACCACAACGGTGGAACCCAGTTCCAATTCCAAAGACAGCGGCGCCAGACAGACTGCCTCCTGCCCTTCCAGCACGGAGATATCGTATCCGTCCAGCCAGGTGATGTAAGGTACCCAACCCTCAAAATCGGGCACCAGCCGCGGGGCACTCAGCGCCCGCAGTATGTCCTGCCGGGCGGTTTTGTTCTGTATCAGCGCCTCGTGATCCTTCACGAACCCGCTGTCCAGAATGGCGCGGCAGATCTCCTCTTCGATAGACGCGCCGGCGCCGCCGCTATAGCCGGCCACCCGGGCGGTGACGGTGGTCACCTCATAAATGCGCGCAAGCTGCTCCCTGCTGTTTTGGATACTGCCGGTGAACACCGACAGGAAAAAGGTCAGCGCGGTCACGGCCAGAACCGCCGCGAGGGTGATGCGCCAGTTGCGGATCACGGTTTTCCATGCGTATTTCACAGAAGTCACTCCCTTCTTCCCAGCTGCAGCAGCGGCGGTTTGCGGCTTTCGTTCCAAACAAGCACCGTACAGAACAGTGCCATGACCGCCATCACTGCCAGCGCGGCAAGCACCGCATTTTGCCCCGGCTGTACGCTCTCAAAGGAATACATATCCAGTTTTGACCAGACCTCTTCTCCCACGGTGTTGGCGGTAAAGGTGGTGTCGCCCAGATCTTCCGACGCGGCGGCCAGAATCCGCTCCGCCACCTGTCCAGAGATCCGGTGGCCGCACCATGCGCCAACCACGCAGCCCAAAGCGCTTGCCGCTAACAATCCGGCTAAAATCACCACCAGCACCTGCCCTTTCCGCAGGCCGAGGGATCGCAGACAGGCGATTTCCTTTTTGGAGCGCCACAGGTGAAACACCGCCAGCACGGCCACCGACAGCAGGGATGCCGCCGCCGACAGGGACACCGTCAGCGTGCTGATATCCGACATCTGCTGCAGGCCGTCGGCCATGGCGGAAATGCCCTGATCGTACAGTTTGAAGGTCACCTGATACCCCTGCTCCCGTTTGCGGGTGAGGCCGGAGTCCTCCATATCGGCAAGGAACTCCATGCCCGAGAGGGTCTCCAGCCGGATGGTGGTGTTGTAGCTATGCAGTTTGGGTGAGGGGGCGTTTTCCACCGATTTTTCGGGCAGGTACACGTCGATCCACAAAGCGCCAATCTCCTCGTTGTATTCGATCTCAGAGGCATCGGGAACGGTCAGCAGACCGTCATATATGCCAATGATCTCATAGCTGCCTCTATCAAAGAACTCCTCGGTTTGGGCATTGTACTGCGGGAACAAATCATCGTGGATGCGGGTGTACATGTACTGGTTCTCAAAAAAGGAGAACTCGATCACGTCACCCACCTGCCACTTGTTGATATCGGCCAATTCGGCGCTGACGATACACACAGGATTGCCGTTTTGATAATCATCCGCGGTAAAGCCGCGGCCTTCTACCACCGAAAGATTGCCCTTGTAAAAAGGCAGGACGGAAGAAAGGTCATTTGTGGTGACAGCGTTGATGGAACGAATATCGTAATAGCAGCACTCCGCAGCCTCCGCAAACCACGTCCCCTGTTCGGTTTCCCAAAAGTCTTCGCTGTATTCTGCAATAGGCTCGTACAGATCATCGCGTCGCCAACTCTCCCAATGCGCACCGCCGTCATAATAGGCGTACAACTCCTTCTGATGACTCGAAATATCAAGCCACAGGCTGTAAACCTTTGTCTTATCCGTAGTGTCTCCAAGCCTGTAGCTCCCAGCATTCACAGTAGCAATGTATTCCTTTCCCGGGTCCAGGGTAATGGCAGAGCCAGAATGCTTGGCCACCGGAAGACTGGTTGCATAGGTATGTGAAACAGGATACCCTGCAGCAGACCAGGTGACGGTCAGCGGGAGGGTCGTCATTGCTTCGCTGTCATAATGTTCTATGCTCTCCAGCGTTACCGATTCCGTCCCGTTAAAGACAAAGCGGATCACATCTTCAAAGCCTTTGGCGTGCGGCTTGCTGTAAGCCGCTCCCCGCTCGAAGCCTTCGTTGTGCACATAAGCGCCAAAGCGGTTGCGCACATCAATACTTTTCACACCTGCGGCGTTCAGAATGGGGGTCAGGTCATAATCCTCCGCCGCGCAGGGCCAGTAACCGGCATGGTCGCCCATGTCCGCCGGAAGACCTCGCCGGGTGACATACCCTTGAAAAGATGGTACGGCGATGACCTCATAGCTGTCGTAAATGGCCTCCAGATTTTTCTCGGTACTGGCCCGCAGGTTCAGCCCCAGGGTCAGAAACGCGCACACCAGTGCCATCAGCGCAAAGCACAGGATCATCCGCACCGGCGCGCGGCGCGCCTGCCGCATACTTGCCCGAAACAACATGGGAACATCCCTCCTTTTTGTCCTTTGCTTCTTAAACGATGGAGGGATGGGTTTTCAGACAGCAATTTGCCCTTTTTCTTTCTTTTTTGAAAAAATATGGTATGATAGTCCAAGGAAAGGAGGTGCGGCAGGTGCTGCTTTATCTGCAAACGCTGGAAACATCCGATGACAAGGCAAAGTTTGAGGCCCTTTACCGCACCTACTGCGGTTTGATGGTGGCGGTCGCCATGAAGCTTTTGAGCAATCGTGCCGACGCCGAGGACGCCGTCCATCAGGCATTTTTGTCCATTTTGAAAAATATGGATAAAATTTCCGATGTGGACTGTCTGAAAACCAAGTCCTATGTCGTTATCATTACAGAGAACAAGGCCATCGACCTGCTGCGGGCGCGAAAAAAGACCCTTCCCCGGGATTTTGAGGAAGAGCCGCCGGGCGTCACCATCCCGCCGCCGGGAGAGGATGATCTGGCCGCAGCACTGGCAAGGCTGCCCGCCCGATATCGGGAGATCCTTTTGCTCCATTATCACCACGGCTACAGCCGCCGGGAACTGTCCCAAATGCTGGAGTTATCCTACGCCGCCGTGCAGCAGTTGATCTGGCGTGCGAAGGCTGCCCTCAGAAAGCAACTGGAAGGAGGAGACGGTACATGAGTTTTTCCGAAAACGATTTAAAACGCGCGGCAAAGGCTGTGGATCAGGCCATGCTGGACAATCTGCCGCCGCCCGAAACGCCCTCTCCCCTGCTGTTGGAAAAGCTGGAAGTTCTGTCTGTGAAACCGGCACGCAAACCCAAATGGAAAACCGTCCTTCCCCGGGTGGCGGCCTGTATTGTCGTCTTTTTTGCCGTGGGCAGCTGCTGGCTTGTGTCGGATATCGATGCCCGCGCTGCCCTTCTGCAGTGGATGCGGGACTTTACACAGGAACACTACGGTTATTATTTCAGCGAGATGGAGTCCCACGACGCATTGCCGGAATACGACTTTGGCTGGATGCCCTTCGGCTGGAAAAGATCCCCAATCGGTGACAAAGAAAGTACCCACCACCGATTCGTTTATAGCAACTATTCGGAAGGCATGAGCATCAATCTGCTCTATTTCTACCCCAAGAGCGACAGCAACTACATGATCCGCCCTTATCAGGGGTTGACCATTGAGCACAGTATACTCATTATCCGCAATTCTCAGGCCGACCTGTACCGTATGAGCGGTGCGAAGAACACCAACCTGCTGGTTTGGATCGATCCCGACAGCGGTCTGCTGTTTCAGGTAAGCGGTGAGCTCCCGGAGGAAGAAGATCTCATCCGCATGATGGAAAGCCTGCATCCGGTGGAGTAAAAAGAAAAAAGACCGCATCTGCGGTCTTTTTTTTCTTGTGCAAAAGGCTCTTTCAGCCACGCGGCAAGGTATGCTTTCCGTGCCGCTGCCCTGAATGCTTCAATGCCCGTTTTGCGTCAGATGGTTTCCGATACCCTCAAGTTCTGCTCGCAGACCGTCAGATACCGTCCATTCTGTCTTCGGTTCTCCTGCGCTTAGTCCCGGATTTCAGAATGAACAGGCGTTCAAATCAAGTTGTGGAAATGGTCGAAATATGATATAATTATTTACACATAAAGAGCAAAGACGATGTTGTACTGATGAATCGAGGTGTAAAATGAATCTTCCTACAGTAAAGCCACCCACTAAGGCTGAAATAGATGCAGCAACTAACCGTAAAAGAGAAAAGGAAATCGAACGAGATATCCGGAAAATTGATGATGTGCTCCAAAAGGCTGATCCTGCTGAAATGGAAGCTTTGCACAGATATCTCGATGGTAAATATCAATCCGGCATTATGGACTGGGGTCATAGCATGTATGGATATATTGACGGACATGGTTTTAGCTATGAGCTTCTCTGTGCGGATTCACTCAAAGATAATTTGGCCACAATGAAGCCCAAATTAGAGGGGTTTATCCATGGATGGAATGCCAAGGGAAAGTCCTCTGGTTATATCCGAAATCCAGATGTTAGTGTCACCGTCAACAATACGGTCAACATTTCCATTTCCTTTGAAGAAACACGCCAAAAGGTTGAGGATATGACCGCCCTGAGTCGTGAGCAGACAGACGAAATCTTGGAAAAGATCAATGAACTGGAGGAGATCTCGAAAGAAAACTCTTCTCGAAAAACAAAATGGGAGAAGGTCAAACCCATTATCGCCTTCGCGTTAGACAAGGGCGCAGATGTGGCCATCGCTATTCTGACTCTGGTTATGCAGATGAAATTGGGCGGGTAATCGTTCGCTACGACCATTATCCTAAAAATCGATACAGAGAAAATACCCCCCTCTGGGCGCCGCTCCAGGGGGGATTATTTGCGTTTAATCTGCTGGCATTCCCCAAATCCGAACTTCCTTCACCCATTTGCGGAGTTCGGCAGCTTCATCGTACCGGCACCGCTGCACACCGTCAAAAATGCAGTCACAGATCATGAGGTATTTTTTGTCATCCTCCATGGCGGAGAAATCGATTGGCGTTATCTTGATGAACCCCAGATCCTCGTTTTTATAAGAGAATTGATCTACGAAGAACTGCTCACCGGGAGAGATTCTACAGAAAATCACCTTTTCACCGATGAAATCCAGCGCGATGATGTAGGCGCTTGAGAAGTTGATTTCGGTCATCTTCGGCTTCTCCAACGCCTTACTCAACGCTTCCAGCATGGACACAATGGCCTGTTTCGTGCCAAGAGTCAGGATCACCAGATTGGTTCGATACAGATCTGTATATTCCTTTTCAAACTTCTTCATCAGCGACTTACTCGTATGGATGAACGGATTGTCAACCAATTGGAGGATCAGAGTTGCCGGATCGAAAAGCCAGTTCGGCTGCATTTGCTTTTTCTTCGACAAAGAGGTTTTGAACTCATAGGTGATTTCAAACTGCTCTCCTATTGTCTCATCCACGATATCGGCTTCCTTTCTTCCAGCCTCGCCATGACGTGCGGATGCCGAAACCACACCTCGCTCCTTTAGGATTTTCAGGACAAATTCCTCTTCTTTTCCGAAGGAATCTGATCCATGGTGGTTAAACACTTCCTTGTCAACTTTCATAATATTAACGCTGGAAAACTGCAGAGTGTCACAGATGGACCTCATGACGATTTCGGAATCCGACACACAGATTTCCTTCTCCTGAAGCTTTCCCTTCAGTTTCGTCGCTTCGGATTCACTCACAATGATATCCTGCTTATAGGGGGGCTCCATTAGGAGTTCACCAGCATGAAGGTTAACGGCCATTAGAAGGCCGGTACGAACATTGCTCCGAAGCTCCCAATGCGTACCCATATCTTTGAGCACTTTGCGCTGGAGCAGCCGCTGCTTAATCACCTCAACCTCAGCCACTGGATGTGTGGCTTTTGAGACATGGCTTCTTTTGGAAAACTCACCTTTCAAAACATCGTATTTAAACCCTGGTCCATGGACGGAATGAGATACAGAAGATTGATTTCCCGGCATGCAAACACCCCCTTGTGCCATATCCAGTATAGCGGTTTTTGCAGGAGAGTACAAGAGACACAGCACCGAAGGTGTTAACGATAGCAAATCTTAAAGCCTTTGTTCAAAATAACGGTTCTCTCATCACAAAATATTTCCACAATAACAATAGTAGATTTGAAAACTTCTGCTATCCGTTTTCGACAGACGCGCAGCGCCCACGATATATTTAAAATATTAAAATAATCTGTTTTGCGTATTCTATTGTATTTTGCTTGATATCTGATATAATGATACTATAAAGGATCTTATCGCTGTTACAATCTACGTTTTTGGCAACAGTATGGCAACAAAAAATCAGATAGCCTCTACTGTCTGAATAATGGAAATAATCCTAAGACCCTGAGCTAAATCCCATAAGCAAATCTGTTTAATATTTGTTTTTCAGGAGCGAATGGGAATAAGCTCAAATGTTTCAGCAAATTTGATTCATCCTCTTCGGGGCAATTTCGTTTATCCTTTCGCAATTGGATGAATCACTGCAAAAGCAAACAATATAGTAATTTTGAAGACCTTGTGTCATCGGAAACGATGACCAAGGTCTTCTTTTTTTGTTGCAAGAGAGACCTTGACCACAAACCTTTTGCAAGATTAGTTCAATCCTTGCCAAAAACCTTTATTTTTCAGCATATTTTCCCCTTCTTCTTCTCTTTTCGTGAAGAAGAATCCTTGCCAATCGCTTTTGTTTTCTCAATATTTTCTTGAATGAAATGAGGAAAAAAGAACGGTTTGGACGAGAAATATCCTTGCCAAAAGTGGAGATGTCTTCACTAAAAATGCAGAGGAAATGCAGAAAGGAAAAGGATAAAAAGTTTTGCACTGAGTACTGGGACAGCAAAAAATCGGAGAATTCCAGCTTTGATTGTTTGTTTACAGCAAAAAAGCCGTCAAACCAGTTTGGGTTGACGGCTTTTACCGCATTTACCGGCCCGCACCTGCACACCGGGCACGGAATGGAGGTAGAGATGGGTAGAAAAAACACATGTGTATGGGTCATCAGCATCATAAAAGGACAGATGCCGGATGTGCAGGGGCGGGCCGGTAACAGGCGGTATCTTTCGCTTACTTGCTCAGCTTTTCCACCAGATCTTCCAGCGCCTCGGACAGCACCTCTTCAAAGGTGGGGTGGGGGCGCATGGCCAGCAGAAGCTGCTGGGCGGTCATGCCGTTGGCGATGGCCTGGGCCACCTGGGAGATCATATCGGTGGCGTGCTCACACATCAGCTGGGCGCCGATGATCTCATGGGTTTCGGCATTGGCCACGACCTTCATAAAAGAGCGGTCGCCGTCCATGATGACGGTCTTGGCGTTGCCGAACATGGTGCATTTGCCCACCTTGGCAGCAATACCGGCGGCCTTGGCCTCGGCATCGGTCATGCCCACCACGGCGATCTCGGGACGGCTGTAGATGCAGCTGGGCACCACAGTCTGGCTGACATGGTTTTCTTCGCCGCACAGCATCTCCACACAGGCAGTACCCTGGGCGGAGGCCACGTGGGCCAGCTGGATCTTGGCGGACACGTCGCCGATGGCGTAAACGCCGGGGATGGAGGTCTGATAACGCTCGTCCACCTTGATGGACTTGCCGTTCATCTCAGGCTTGCACGCCTCGGTGAACAGACCATCCAGGTAAGGCTTACGGCCGATGGCGCACAGCACCACCTCGCCGGTGGCGGCGCCGGGAACTTCCTTGGTGACGAAGTTGACGGTGGTGCCTTCGGCGGTCTCTTCCACATTCTTCACCATAGAATTAAGGTGCAGCTTGACGCCACGCTTTTTGAGGATCTGTGCCAGGTTCTGGCCCAGTTCACGGTCCATGGTGGGCAGCAGACGGTCCATACCCTCGATGATGGTGACATCGCAGCCCAGATCGTTGTAGAAGGTGGCAAACTCCACACCGATAACGCCGCCGCCGATGATGACGATGGACTTGTACAGGTGGTCGCAGCCTTCCAGCAGCTCATCGGAAGTGAGCACACCGGGCAGATCCAGGCCGGGGATGGGAGGACGGGCGGGAACCGAGCCGGTAGCGGCCAGAATGTTCTCGCAGGTGAACTCCTTGACACCTTCTTCAGTGTCCACAGATACACGGCCGGTACCCAGAATGGTGCCGGTACCGCGGATCAGATCCACCTTGGCCCCCTTGAACATCCCCTCAATGCCGGAGGACAGCTTTTCGGAAACGGCGCGCTTGTGGGCGAAAATGGCGTTCATATCGATGTTGACGGTATCGGCAGTGATGCCGGCGTGCTCGCCGTTGCGGATGTCATGATAGATCTGGGAGGAATGCAGCAGGGTTTTGGTGGGCACGCAGCCGCGGTTGAGGCAGGTGCCGCCGGCCTGGCGGTTCTCCACAACGGCAACCTTCAGACCCAGCTTTGCGGCGCGGAGGGCAGCTACATAGCCGCCGGGGCCGGCGCCGATGACGATCAGTTGATAATCCATTGGTCAAATCTCCTGTTCCGCCAGCATCCGGGAAATGTCTACCCGGATATCCGGCTGAATATTGATAGAAAGCAGGCCCTCCTGCATGGCGGTCAGCGAAAAGTTCTGACCTTCCAGGGCCTGCCGAAGCTGCTCGGACAGTTCCCACTCCATGGCGTCGGTAAAGACGCCGGCGTGGGTGATCATGCCCTTTTCCACCAGCAGTTCCAGCGAGACCGTTCCCCAAGGGAAGGTTCGTTCACAGGAAAAGGTGGCGGGGGCGTTGGCGCCAAAGCGCCATTCCCGACCGGCGTAGTGCTCGGCCAGTCGGGCAACCTGCTGCTCCAGTTGGGGCGTAAAGGCAAACACCTGCGCCGGCAGGCCGTAAACCTGCTGCGCGGCACGGACGAGATGCTCCTTCATCATCGCAACGGTCAGCTGCGGCACGAAGGCGCGCAGATTAGTGACCCGTGCCCGCACCGAATCTACACCCTTGGCCTGCAATTTGGCCTTGGGCGGAGAAAGGTACCTGCCCAGTTTGCCCATATCCACGTCCAGCAGCAGGGTGCCGTGGTGGTAGGCACGACCGCCGCTCTTGTAAAAGGCGTTTCCGGAGAACTTTTGTCCATCGGCCTGCAGGTCGTTACGGCCGGAGATCTCGGCAGGGATGCCCATTTCCCGACAGGCGGTGCAGATGACTTCCAGCTGGCGTCGCACGTCAAAATCCTCCCTCGGCAAGAGGAAGGTGAAGTTCAGGTTGCCCAAATCGTGAAACACCGCACCACCGCCCGACAGACGCCGTGCCAGCTTGCCCCCTTCATCTTCCAGAAGAGAGGTGCGGCACTCTTTATAGGCGTTCTGGTTGCGGCCGATGACTACGGTGTTCTGGTTCTGCCAGAGATACAAAATCAGGCCGTCCGCGGGCCCGTTCTCCAGTAAAACTTGCTCCCGGGCCAGATTCTCGAAAGGATCTGACCCGGAAGCTTCGTAACTATAAAGGGACTTGATCATGCCTTTGCCCAGCGCACCACGGGATTGCGGGCGGCCCGGACTTCGTCGGGACGGGCGATCTGGGCGTTGTGGGGAGCATTGTGCATATATTCGGGATCCTGATAGCCCAGCTCATACAGCTTGCGGAAGATGGCTGCGGCTTCGTCCAGCGTTTCGCGGCTCTCGGTCTCGGTGGGCTCCAGCATCAGCGCCTCGTGGACGATGAGGGGGAAGTACATCGTGGGGGGATGCATCCCGTTGTCGATGAGGGTCTTGGCCACATCCAGAGCGGAGACGCCGGTCTCCTTCTTGAACCTGGACAGATCCAGCACGAACTCGTGCATACAGATGCGGTCAAAGGCCGGCTCAAAGGTACCCTTGATCTTCTCCTGCAGGTAGTTGGCGTTGAGCACGGCGTTTTTGGCCGCCTCGGGAATGCCTTCCTTACCCAGGGTCATGATATAAGTCAGTGCCTTGATGACCACCAGGAAGTTACCGGCAAAAGAGCGGACCTGCAGGCCTTCCACGCCGTCCATCATAGCGGACTTGGGCAGGAACTGAGCCAGATGAGCCTTGCAGCCAACGGCGCCTGCGCCGGGACCGCCGCCGCCGTGAGGCGTGGCAAAGGTCTTGTGCAGATTGGAGTGGATGCAGTCAAAGCCCATGTCACCGGGACGGACCACACCCATAACGGCGTTCAGGTTGGCGCCGTCATAGTAGCACAGACCGCCGGCTTCGTGAACCAGACGGGTGATCTCCAGGATGTTTTCGTCAAAGATACCCACGGTGTTGGGGTTGGTGAGCATCAGACCGGCGGTGTCGGGGCCCAAAACGGCCTTCAGGGCATCCAGATCCACACAGCCGTTGGGGGCGGAGGCGATGTTGACCACCTCATAGCCGCACATGTTGGCGGTGGCGGGGTTGGTGCCGTGGGCAGAGTCGGGAACGATGATCTTGGTGCGCTGCGCGCCCTCGCCCCGGGACTCATGATACTTCTTGATCAGCAGCACGCCGGTGAACTCGCCGTGAGCGCCGGCGGCGGGCTGGAAGGTGCAGTCATCCATGCCGAAAACTTCGCACAGATACTTGCTGGCGGTGTCCAGGGCCTCCACGCAGCCGGCGACGGTGTCGGCGGGAGCCAGAGGATGGATGCCGGTAAAGCCGGGCAGCGCAGCCATTTCCTCGTCGATGCGGGGATTGTACTTCATGGTACAGGAGCCCAGAGGATAGAAGCCGCAGTTGACACCGTGAACACGCTTGCACAGCTCGGTGTAGTGGCGGGAGATGTCCATCTCGGCCATCTCGGGCAGAGCGGGAGCGGTCTCACGCACCAGACCGGCGGGCAGGGCGACAGAATCCACATCGCAGGCGGGCAGGATGGAGCAGCCGTGACCGGGAACGCTCTTTTCAAAAATCAGCTTCATTTTGCCAGCACCTCCTTCACGATGGAAACAGCCTTATCCAGCTGGGCCTTGGAAACCTTTTCGGTGGCGCACCACAGCACTCCTTCGGCAACGGGCAGACCGCCCAGGATGCCGTTTGCCTGCAGGGCAGCCAGCACCTCGTTCTGCTTGGGCAGAGTGGTGACGAACTCATGGAAATAAGCGCCTTCGAACTTCAGCTCCACGCCGGGCAGCTTGCACAGTTCGGCAGCCAGGTAATGGGCCTTGGCCATGGACTGGGAAGCGGCTTCTGCCAGACCATTGGGGCCCATGACAGACAGGTACAGGCCGGCGGTCAGGGCGCACAGAGCCTGGTTGGAGCAGATGTTGGAGCTGGCCTTTTCACGGCGGATATGCTGCTCACGGGCCTGCAGGGACAGGACGTAAGCGCGCTCGCCCTTGGCGTCAACGGTCTCACCGACGATGCGGCCGGGCAGCTTGCGCATATGCTTGGTGGTGGTGGCCATGTAGCCCAGGTAGGGGCCGCCGTAGCTCAGGGGCATACCCAGAGGTTGGGCTTCTCCAACGGCGATATCGGCACCGCAGGCCTTGGGATCCTTCATGATGCCCAGAGCGATGGGGTTGCAGCCCATGATGTACATGGCGCCGGCGGCGTGGACGGCTTCACCCAGCGCTTCGGCATCTTCGAACTGGCCGAAGAAGTTGGGCTGCTGGACATAGAAGGAAGCCACGTCGGGCGTGAGCATTTCCTTCAGGGCGTCCATATCGGTCTTGCCGTCCTTGCAGGGCACCACGCGCAGTTCGTGGTTGGTGCCGTAGCAATAGGTGCGGACGGTGTTGATGGTATCGGGATGGGTGGCGGCAGAAATCAGCGTGACGGTACGCTTGCGGTCACGGCACATGGCGGCAGCCTCGGCAGCGGCAGTGGCGCCGTCGTAGACAGAAGCGTTGGACACATCCATACCGGTGAGTTCGCAGATCATGGTCTGATACTCAAAGATGGACTGCAGCACGCCCTGGCTCATCTCGGCCTGGTAGGGGGTGTAGGCGGTGAGGAACTCTTCCTTGGCGGGGATGTAGCTGACGATGCTGGGGATCACGTGGTCATAGGCACCGGCACCGCGCAGAACGGTGGGAAACACCACGTTCTTGTCGGCCATGGCGGCGACCGCGCGGCGGACTTCCAGCTCGCTCATGCCTTCGGGCAGGTTCAGGCCGTTCTCCAGATACATCTCAGCGGGAACGTCCTTGTAGAGGTCACGGTAATCGTTCAGACCGATGGCCTTGAGCATCTCGAGCCGCTCCGCCTGGGTGGAGGGCACATAGCTTCCCATGGATTAGGCCTCCTCGGCGCAGAAAGCCTCGTAAGCGGCGGCGTCCAGCAGCTCTTCCTGGGCGGTAACGCCTTCGACCTTGATGATCCAGGCGCCGTAGGGATCGGAGTTCAGCATCTCGGGAGCATCGGCCAGCTCTTCGTTGACAGCGATGATGGTGCCGGAAACGGGAGAAACCAGGTCGGAAACGGCCTTGACGGACTCGACGTCGCCAAAAGCCTCGCCGGCGGTAGCTTCGTCGCCCTCACCGGGCAGGTTGACGAAAACCACATCGCCCAGAGCGTCCTGAGCAAAATCGGAAATGCCGATGATGGCGATGTCGCCCTCAAACTTGACCCACTCGTGGTCCTTGGAATACTTCAGTTCAGCAGGATAATTCATAGTAGTAACCTCCAAAATTATAATTCTATCGTTTTATGGAGCGGGGCGTTTCCGCCCCGCTTATTCGTTTGTTTACAGACCGATCTGGCCCAGGAAGCCGCCCAGGGCATCTTCGAACTCGGCGTCATCGAAGCAGTACTGCATCTTGGTATGAGCAGCGCGCAGCTTTTCAACATCTTCGCTGACATCCTTGTTGCGCAGGATGACGTCAGCCATCAGCTGAGCCAGCTGCGTGAACTCTTCCTTGCCAAAGCCGAAGCGGGTCATCTCATTGACACCGATACGCAGAGCGCCGGAAGCGGTGAAGGCTTCCTCGTCGGGAGTGGCCTGGTAGTTGACGATGATGTTGTTCATCTCCAGACGGTCGGCGATCTCGGGACCGGTGCCGTAACCGACGGAAACGATGACCTGGTGGGTCTCGGTGTAGTCGTTGGCAGGATCACCCTGAACGTTCAGGCCTTCGGCCTTCAGAGCCTTGGCGAAGTGCTTGGCGTTCTCCACCACGGCCTTCTGGTAGGCATCCTTAAAGGTGTTCATTTCATAAGCAGCCATCAGCAGACCCAGCTGGGTGCCCAGATGGTGGTTGGACACGCTGCCGGGGAAGGCGCGGCTCTCGATGGTCTTCCACAGACCGTACTTTAGCTCGTCTTCCTTATAGTTGACGGCCACGACACCGCGCTGGGGGCCAAAGAAGGTCTTGTGAGTGGAACCGGTGACGATCTCGGCGCCCTCTTCGAAGGGCTTCTGGAAGTGGTCGCCCACCAGACCCAGCACGTGGGCCATGTCGTACATGATGGTGGTGTTGATACCCTGCTCGTCCACGAACTTGCGGATGGCGGCCACGGGCTCCTTGTGCAGAACCATGGACTTGCCGAAGATGATGAACTCGGGCTTGAACTTCTCGATGACCTTCTTGGTCTCTTCCACGTCGATCTTGTAGATGTTGTCCTTGCAGACGGGGAAGTTGACGATGGCGGGCTTTTCGGTGATGGGATCCACGGCAACGTAATCGTGCAGGGCGCCCATGGGCTGTGCGGACAGGTGGCCGCCCTTGATGATGTGGTTGTTCATGATGTAACCCAGACGCTGGGGCGTCTGCTTGCGGTTCAGACGGTTCTTCCAATCCATCAGAGAGGAGAACACAGCCATGTTGGACATCTGGCCGGAGATCACGCGGGTCTCCACCTCGGAGCAGCCAAAATACTGCTTCATCTGCTCCACGGCCAGCTGCTCTACCTGATCGATGAACTTGGTGCCGTTGTAATAAAAAATGTCCTGATTATAGAAAGAGGAGATCTTCTTGTGCTCGGCGTAACGGAAAGCAGGGTCGGAAGCGCACAGCAGTTGCACGGCGCGGGAGGCGCTGTTCTCGGAGGGGATCAGGTTGATGCAGTGCTTCTGACGCCACGCGTGGTTGTCGGTGGCATCCTTGATCAGCTTGAGGGCGGCGGCACGGCGGTCACCGGCCTCAGAGGCTTTTTTTGCGGCATGCTCCTTCCAGACGATGGGTCGGGCGAAGGGAGGCGCATCCACACGCATATGGTAGTGGGGAATGACAGCCTTCAGGCGCTTGCCTCGGACGTCGACTTCCACGTAATCCTCACGCTGGATGGGAGAATGCAGATAGGCCAGACCGATGGAGCGCTTGGAAGAGCTTTCCAGGATCTTGGTGGACAGGCCGGAGCCTTCCTCGTTGAAATAGGGCACCATGGTGCCGGAGGTGATCCAGCCCACTTCCTGACCGTCCTTGTAGACCGGCATACCGGCACGGATAACGCCGCGATCCACCAGGCAGATGGGCATGATGCGCTTGGGCAGATCGGCGATATCGCTGAAGTCATGCTCACGGATGCGCTTGTAGGCGGCCTGCTGCTTCAGCAGAGCTTCCTTGCCGATAAAGTTTCCCTTCTGCTCGTTGAAGCTGACGGCGAACTTTGCCAGAGGCACGGCGAAGATGGGGATATCCTTACCGGAGGGATCCTTGCCCATTTCGTGGCCATACAGAGGCAGGGCGGCTTCCAGGCGCAGGGTGTCGCGGGCGCCCAGACCGGCGGGCTTGGCGCCCAGTTCCATCAGACGATTCCACAGCCAGGCAGCGTCTTCGCTCTTGACGTAGACTTCGTAGCCCAGCGGTTCGCCGGTGTAGCCGGTCTTGGCAACGCGGGCCATGCGGCCTTCCAGCTCAACGGTGCCCAGGGCGTTCTTGACGGGTTCGGTCATAGCCTTACCGCCGGACAGAACTTCCAGCATCTTACGGCTGCGGGGGCCCTGAACAGCGATGGCAGCCCAGTCGGGGGTGATGTCGGTGATCTTGACATCGAACTTTTCAGCGATGGGCAGCAGGTGGGCCAAATCCTTCTCGGTGTTGGCGGCGTTGACCACCAGCAGGAAGTTATCCTCCTCGAACATGTACAGATAGGCATCGTCGATGGCGTAGCCGTTCTCGTCGGGGATGATGCAGTACTGGGCGGTATTCAGCTCCAGAGCCAGCACGTTGCTGGACAGGACATACTG
The DNA here is from genome assembly GCA_017559995.1 of Clostridia bacterium. Classification (GTDB taxonomy): domain Bacteria; phylum Bacillota; class Clostridia; order Oscillospirales; family Butyricicoccaceae; genus UBA4644. The sequence goes on from JAFYPP010000015.1 coordinate 27,577, forward strand.
CAGGAACTTGACACGCTCGGGACCTTCGATCAGCAGACGGCCCATGTGGGACACGTCAAACAGGCTGCAGTCGCTGCGGGTGTACAGATGCTCGGCCACGATACCGGTGGGATACTGGACGGGCATTTCCCAGCCGCCGAAATCCACCATGGTCGCGCCGGCTTCCACGTGGATGTCAAACAGTTGGGTGCGCTTCAATTCACTCATTGTTTTTCCTCCGTTTATCTGTTTTTATCGAAAAAAGCGAACGAAAAAGGCACAGAACCATGAAGTTCTGTGCCTCTGTTTAAAACCTGAGAGATTCCCCGGTCACCCGGGTTGCACCTTCGGCGCACATTCGTGCTTTGCAGAGTCTCGTCCTGATCCGGTCCTTTTGCCTGAAAGTGTAACCTCTTCGGCGCCGCCTGCGCGATCTCTCCCGAATCATTCATCCGAAATGCTATTCTTTTTTGTTGCCTTTTGATAAGAAACAATATTACTTGGTATAGAATAATCCGCTTTGGACGGGCAGTCAAGCATCATCCGAAAACACGAACAATCCGATGTTTTATCATCTTTTCCGGCAGCGCCGGAGGATCATGCGCGCAGGGTCGCCCGCAACCGTTGGGGCTTCAGCAGTAAGTCCAAAGCATCGGTTACAGAGGTGACCACCACATCACATTTAGCCATCAGCGCGCCGCAGCAGCCTTCACTGCCCATGACACACACCGACAGGTCGCAGGCCTCTGCCATGGCCACATCGTTGAAGCCGTTTCCCACACAGGCCACACCGCCTTGCAGCATCAAAACCTCCCACGCTTTGATCTCCCCCACCGCTTCGACGGGAAAGGTCAGCACCCGCACCGGCAGACCGTTGCAGGCCTTTGCCGCGGTGCCGTGGGTGTCGGCGGTCATAACAAGAATATCAAGATCCTGCGCCAACGCCTCCAGCCGGGGCGCGACACCGGAGATGAGATCGCCGTCCAGCGCGATGGTGCCGTTGTAATCCAGCACCAGATGAGACAGGCGAAGCTCCCCCCTGCCGGGAATATCAATACACCGCATGGCATATCCTCCTTTGGGACGTTCTGTGGCTACTATACCGCAAAACCGCCCCGCTGTCACCCGGTTTTGTCATCGGAAGTTCCGATAATGCATCACATTCCCTCGCATTTTCCGCTCAAAAACAATTAATCGGGCGCATCATCGGTATTTCCGATGATGCTTGACAGTGCCCGTGGGAACCGCTATCATTAAATCAAATATTCTATATAATATAGGTATTGAAAAAAACAATAAACGCCGAATGACCGATCAGGGAGAGACCGCTTTGCGGCGCCGAAGAGGCAATACTTTCAGGCAAAAGGACCGGATCGCGACGGCACTCTGTAAAGTACAGCAGTACGCCCAAGGTGCAACCTGCCTCCGGCAGGGAATCTCTCAGGCCCGAAAACGGAGGCACAAACAGTCTATGCAGGGACCGTTTGTGCTTTTTTCATACCCAAAAAGGAGGAATGACCATGACTGATTTCCTGCTGCCCGACGCGTTTGAAGAGTATTCCGAAGCGCGGAAAGCCGGTTTTCTCAAGGTGAAGGCTGCCAAAGAACAGGGGCAAAAGGTCGCCGGCTGCTTTTGCGCCTTTACGCCGTTGGAGATTTTGGACGCGGCCGGATTGCTGACGGTGAGTCTGTGCGGCATGAGCCCGGAAACCATCCCCGCTGCCGAGACCGAGTTGCCCCGCAATCTATGCCCGCTGATCAAGTCCAGCTACGGCTTTTATCTCACCGACAAATGCCCTTACACCTATTTTGCCGACCTCATCGTAGGCGAGACCACCTGCGACGGCAAAAAGAAGATGTACGAACTGCTGGGCAAGGGCAAGGAGACCTATGTGCTCCATCTGCCCCAGGGCCGGGACGTGCCCTACGCCTTGGAGATGTGGACCGAAGAGCTACGTCGGTTCGTCCGCTATCTGGAGGAACGCTTCGCCGTGAAGATCACCGACGAAAAGCTTCGGGAAGCCATCCGCCAGCGCAACGCCCTGCGGGAAGCCCGCTGCCGGTTGATGGAACTGCTGAAGGCCGACACGCTGCCCATTTCCGGTACCGAGCTGTACACTTTTTTGGACGGTATCGGTTTTAATTTTGACATCAAGGACGCCATCGCAAAGACACGGGCCCTGGCCGACAGTCTTTCCGGGCAGCAAAGTCCTGCCGTCACCCCCAACGGCAAGCGCATCCTGGTCACCGGCTGCCCCATCGGCGGCGTTTTCCAGAAGGTGGTCGGCGCCGTGGAACGGGCCGGCGGCAACGTAGTATGCTTCGAAAACTGTTCGGGCATCAAGCCCGCCCGCTGCAAGGTGGACGAAAATGCCGACGATCCCATCGCCGCCATCGCGAAGGCCTATCTGGACATCGGCTGCGCCGTGATGACCCCCGACAGCAAGCGGTTTGAAAACCTGCCCGCCCTTGCAAAAGCGTTCCGGGCCGACGCAGTGCTGGACGTGGCGCTGCAGGCCTGCCACACCTATTTGATCGAAGGTCGCACCATCCGCGACATCTGCAAGGAGCGCGGCGTACCCTACATGGCACTGGAGACCGACTACGCCACCGCCGACGCCGGCCAGATTGACACCCGTATCGCGGCGTTTATCGAAACCCTTGGAGAATAGAGAGAGAAAAAGGAAGTACATATTATGAATATCAGTCTGAAGCAGTTGGAGATTTTCGTTACCATTGTGGAGTGCGGCAACTTCACCGAAGCCGGCCGCCGGATGTATTTGGCGCAATCCACCGTCAGCAGCCATATCAGTGCCCTGGAGGAGGCCCTGCGGGTCTCCCTGTTCCGCCGGGAGTCCAAGCGCTCTATCGAGCTGACCGCCGACGGCAAGCGTGTGTATGAATACGCCAAGGACGTGGTTTCCAAGTGCGCCGCGTTGGAGTCCTCCACCGTGGCCGAGACCCGGCGGGAGCTGGTGCTGGGTGCCTCCACCGCACCCTCCAAGTGCCTGCTGCCCAGCCATGTGCTGCAGTTCACCCGGAGCCACACTGAATGCTGCTGCGTGATCCGTGGCGGCGACAGCGAACACATCCAGCAGATGGTACTGGACGGCGACGTGCAGATCGGCTTCGTGGGCAGCACCGACGACCGGCAGTCCCTGACCTACGAGCGGGTGGCCGAGGACCGTCTGGTGATGATCACCCCCAACGATCCCCGGTTTGCCCAGCTTAAGGCAAAGGGCGCTTTAGGCCGCGACCTGCTGCGGGAACCCATGGTCTTCCGTGACAGAGGTTCCGGCACCCAGAAGATGATCGATAATTACCTCAGCACCCGCAGCATCGACGCCCGTGAGGTCAAAGTGCGCCAGTATGCCTCCGATCCCGAAATGCTGCAGGAGCTGGTAGCCCTGGGCGCGGGCGTGTCCATCGTTTCCGCCCTGTCGGTGGAAGAACGGGTGAAGGCCGGAAAGCTGCTGACCTTTGAAATGGAGGAAGAACCTCTGTACCGTCACATTTATATGGTGTACCGCAAGAAAGGCGCTTTGAGTGAGCTGGCCCACGCCTTTGCCGACCAGATCCGCAAGTCGGTCCGGTAAGCCTATGAAGTACGCCATCGGTATCGACATCGGTTCCACCTGCGCAAAGACCGTCGTGCTGGATGAAAACCGGGATATCTGCCTGCGTCTGGCGGTCCCTACCGGCTGGAGCAGCGTGGACACCGCAGAAAGTCTTCGCAAAGCTTTGGCGGAGGCCGGCTTTGACCCGGCTGAAGTGCCCGTAGTAGCCACCGGCTACGGCCGCATTTCGGTGCCCTATGCCGCCAGGACCATCACCGAGATCACCTGCCACGCCCGTGGTGCCTGCCGCCTGTTCGGCGAAAATGACCTGACGGTCATCGATATCGGCGGTCAGGACACCAAGATCATCGCCGTCAGCGGCGGCATGGTGCGGGATTTTTTGATGAATGACAAATGTTCCGCCGGCACCGGCCGGTTTTTGGAGGTCATGGCCAACACGCTGGCGCTGCGGCCCGACGAGCTGTGCGAGCTGGCACGGCAGGGCGGCGGCACCTCCATCAGCTCCATGTGTACCGTCTTTGCCGAGTCGGAGGTCATCTCCCTCATCGGCCGTGGCGAAAAGCGGGAGAACATCGCCTTTGCCGTAGTGGATTCTGTGATCCAGAAGGTGGCCTCCCAGGCGGGAAAGCTAACGGAAGCCACCGGTGCCGTCTGTCTGACCGGCGGTCTGTGCCAATGTGAATATGTCTGTGAAGCGCTGGAGAAGGCCCTTGGCCGTCCGGTGCGCACCTGCGCCGACGGACGGTTTGCCGGTGCCGTAGGCGCGGCACTCAGCGGATTGAAACTGTAAATCAATTGGAAAGGATTTGACCATATGAGCAACATCGTTGTAAACGCCATGGGCGATCAGTGTCCCATCCCGGTCGTGAAAACCATGAAGGCCATCGCCGCCATGACCGAAGCCGGTACGGTGGAAATCCACGTGGATTACGAGGTCCCCGTTCAGAATCTCACCCGGTTCGCCGCCGACCGCGGTCTGCCGGTATCCTCTGAAAAAGTCGACGACAAGCATTACGTGATCCGCATGGAGGTTGCCGACCCCAAGGCTGCTTCCGCAAAGGAAGAAGCCCCCGGCTGCATCCCCGATCTGCGGGGCAATACCATCATCGCCATTGCTTCCGACTGCATGGGCAGCGGTGACGACAAGCTGGGTGCCACTCTGATGAAGGGCTTTATCTATGCCGTTTCCCAGCAGGAGGAGCTGCCCTCCGCCATGCTGTTCTACAATTCCGGCGCCAAGCTGACCGCCGAGGGCGCCGTCACCGTGGAAGATCTGAAAAACCTGGAAGCACAGGGCGTGGAGATCCTCACCTGCGGCACCTGTGCCAACTACTTCGGTCTGGAGGGCAAGCAGGCCGTGGGCTCCATCACCAATATGTACGTCATCGTGGAGAAGCTGACCTCCGCTGACAAGGTCATCCGCCCGTGATCTATCTGGACAACGCCGCCACCACCCTGAAAAAGCCCGACTGCGTGGCGGAGGCCGTCACCGCCGCCCTGTGCAGCATGGGCAACTCCTCCCGGGGCACCCACGACAGTTCGCTGAAGTCGGCCCGGGCGGTGTTTTCGGCGCGCCTTGCGCTGGCGAAGCTGTTCCACGCATCCGGCCCGGAGCGGGTGGTTTTTACCCAAAACTCCACCGAGGCGCTGAATATCGCCATCAGCGGTCTGTTCCAAAAGGGCGATCACGTGATCACCACCGATCTGGAGCACAACTCGGTGCTGCGGCCTCTGTACCGTCTGGAGGATGAGGGCATCATCACCCTGTCGGTGGTGCCTGCCGACAAACAGGGCCGTGTGGACTACGGCGACTTTGAAAACCGGCTGCGCCCCGAGACCCGGGCCATCGTGTGCACCCACGCCTCCAATCTCACCGGCAACGTGTTGGACCTGTATAAGATCGGCGCGGTGGCCCGCGCCCACGGCCTTTTGCTGGTGGTGGACGCCAGCCAGACGGCGGGCGCTTATCCCATCGACATGGAAGCCATGGGCATTTCGGTCCTGTGCTTCACCGGACACAAGGGTCTGCTGGGACCACAGGGCACCGGCGGAATGTGCGTAGCAGAGGGCGTTGATATCCGTCCCTTCAAGGTAGGCGGCTCGGGCGTGCAGTCTTACAGCCGTACCCACCCGGAAGAAATGCCCACACGGCTGGAGGCGGGCACCCTCAACGGCCACGGTATCGCAGGCCTGGGGGCAGGCGTAGCGTTTCTGTTGGATAAGGGGGTGGACGCCGTCCACGCCTATGAGACCGGGCTGGCAAAACGCTTTTACGAAGGTGTCCGGGACATTCCCGGTGTCAAGGTATACGGCGACTTTTCCAACTGGGAGCGCACGGCCGTGGTGGCGCTGAATATCGCCGACTACGATTCCGGTGCCGTTTCCGACGCGCTGTGGGAGGACTACGGCATCGCCACCCGTCCGGGCGCCCACTGCGCACCCCGGATGCACCGCGCGCTGGGCACCGCCCAGCAGGGTGCCGTGCGGTTCAGCTTCTCGCTGTTCAACACCGGGGACGAGATCGACGCTGCCATCAATGCCGTAAAGGAGCTGGCCCAATGCGAGTGAGATCCTTGAAACTCATCGTGACCTTTCACACGACGACTGCCGCCATGGCCATGGAACTGGCCTGCACCAAGGCCGGTTTGCTCGGTCGGTTGATTCCCGTCCCCCGGGAGATCACCGCAGGCTGCGGCATGGCCTGGTGCGCTCCGACCGAGGCCCGCGCCGACCTGGAGGCTTTCGTCCAACGGGAGGCCATCACCACCGCAGGGTGGTATGAATTGTTGTTATGACCCCCAAAATCTTTTCTTGAGGAGGAAAAAATATGTCCAATTACGTGGAAATGTGGAAAGACCTCGGCATGGATCTGGAAAACCATGATAACCTGTGTGCCGTTCTGCCGGTAGCCTTCGGCGACGTGTACCTGTCCCAGGAGAACCGACCGGAGGGTATGGGGTTCTGGGATTTCGTGGTGTCTGAGATCCACGGCATCCGTCCCGCCGAGCTGGTGGAGGCCCGCAAGAACGGCCAGAAAGTTTTCGGCACCTTCTGCGTCTATGTTCCCGATGAAGTGGTCATTGCGGCCAACGGCATCGTCACCGGTCTGTGCGGCGGCTCCCAGTTCTGGGTCCCCGACGGCGAAAAGGTACTGCCCAAATCCACCTGCCCCCTGATCAAGGCTTCGGTCGGCGCACGTCTGGGCAAGACCTGCCCCTTCTTCCGCCTGGCCGATATGTACGTGGGTGAGACCACTTGCGACGGCAAGAAAAAGGCCTGGGAGATCCTGGGCGAAGACGTGCCCATGCACATCATGGACATCCCGCAGATGAAGCGCGCCGAAGACATCGAGCGCTGGGCCGGCGAGATCAAGAAATTCGCCAAGGTGGTTGAAGAGCTGACCGGCAACGAGATCACCATCGAAAAGCTCAACGAGGCCATCAAGACGGTCAATGAAAAGCGCAAGGCGATGGCCCGCGTTTACGAGGCACGCAAGGCTGAAAAGCTGCCTATCTCCGGTAAGGATGCCCTGCTGATGAGCCAGATCGCCTTCTTTGACGATCCTACCCGCTGCGCACAGATGTGCAACAAGCTGGCTGATGAGCTGGACAAGCGCATCGAGGACGGCGTCAGCGTCTTCCCCGCCGGCACCAAGCGCATCCTGCTCACCGGTACGCCTCTGGCCATCCCCAACTGGAAGCTGCATCACATCGTGGAGACCTCCGGCGCCGCCGTGGTCTGCGAAGAGATGTGCACCGGCACCCGCTACTTTGAGAATCTGGTGGATGACAGCTGCCAGACGCTGGATGAGGCCTACATGGCACTGGCACAGCGTTACATGAAGACCAACTGCGCCTGCTTCACTCCCAACACCGGCCGTATCGATGATCTGGTGCGCCTGGCCAAGGAGTACAAGGTGGATGGCGTCATCGATGTCAACCTGAAGTTCTGCTGCCTGTACGACACCGAGGGCTACAACGTTGAAAAGGCAATGAAGGCCGCCGGCATCCCCGTTCTGGGCATCGAGACCGACTACACCGACACCGACGCCGAGCAGCTGAAGACCCGCGTTCAGGCCTTTGTGGAGATGCTGGGCTAAGATGGCCGAAGAGATCAATTATTACATCCTGTTTGCCAATTATACCCAGGGGCTTGCCCTGCAGGATCTGCTGAAAAGCGAAGGGCTGAAGGCCCGCATTTCCCCCACGCCCCGTTCGGTGCAGGGCGAACTGTCCTGCGGCATGAGCCTGCTGGTGCTTCCTGCGGACATTGATGCCGTTCGGGACTGCATTGCAAAACATAACGCACCCCACCACAGCATTGTTCCCCTCCCCTGCCAGATCCGGCCGGGCCGCGGAAAGTTTTGTTGATGGAAAAAGCCCGCACGTTCTGCAATGTGCGGGCTTTTTTGCGGCTTTTTGTGACAGTTCCGGTGATTTTTTCTGTAAAATTTTAAACTTTACAGCCATTGTATTTCCTTGATTTATTTATAATTTTCGTTGTGAATCCCATACTAACGGCAACTTGATTTCCGAAAGGAGCCAAATTATGAGATTGCAGCAAAAATCGTGCTGGTCACCGCCGCAACCCGCGGCATCGGACTGGCCTGTGTGGAGGCCTGTGCCCGGGAAGAGGCGCAGGTGTTTTTGGCTGCCCGCGACCTGCAGCGGGGTGAACAGGTAGTAGCGGGACTTTGCAAACAGGGGTTGCAGGTACAGGCGGTGTACAGCGATGCCGCCCGGCCGGAAACGCTTTCCTCCGTGGTGGAAGATGCGGTACACAAGGCCGGAAGGCTGGATGTGCTGGTGAACAACTTTGGATTTGACCGTTCTATTTGTAAGCGCTCCCTGTGCCCCATTTTCGTGACCTCATTTTGACCACAAAAAGGTCAAAAACGCTGTATAATACGTATAACAGCACACAATATGAACAACATTTCGCTTTCCTGTACACCAGATATCGTAGAAACCATTTTGGGTGTATCGAGTGGGAGTGATCCCACATGTTTTAGCAAAAATGATTTATCCTCTTCGGGGCAATTTCTTTTATCCTTTCTCGATTAGATAAATCACTGCAAAAGCAAATAATATAGTAATTTTGAAGA
>JAFYPP010000016.1 GCA_017559995.1 Clostridia bacterium
CCTCCGCAGAGAACCTCAAATCTTTTTAGATAAGCTCAAACTTGGCTATCAAATACTGTTCGAAAAATACTTTTCAAACTCAAATAATTGTCAGGGTTCCTTTGTTTTCATGGTCGTTGTTTAATTTACAAAGTGCTTTGCCGCGCTGTCATCGAGGCCGGTTTTTGGCCCGCTCTCTCGAGCGCTTGATTAGAATACCATACCGACACTCGTTTGTCAACACTTTTTTTCAAAAAGTTTTTGATTTTTTCGAAGTTCTCCGGTGAGTATTCACAGCCCTCGCCGCTCCTGTGGAAATCCTGTCATTTGAATACATCTCGTTTATATTTGACGCATTCTGCCCACAAACTTTCCCCACAGGTCGGCGAGTTTAAACCGAATTATATACCCTTCTTCCTCACAAATCAAGGAAATTTCTTCGTCGCTCAAAGAAAATTCCGCCGCGATGCTCACCAGTTCTTCTTCGCAGATGCCGGCGCACAACGGCGGATAGATCACGCACCACCAGTTTTCCCCCTCCCCTTCTCCGATCACCACTCGAACCGCATCGTAATAGCCGGCAGGCAGCGAAAAGGTTTCGTAACGCCTGGTGTCAAACCAGCAGTGCTCCCGAGTGACGGTCACAGGGTAGGTGTACCCTTCCTGCTCCACGGTTTCCCACGCGGTCTGCTGCAGTTTATATAATAATGTGTCATCGATCTCCCCTGCGCCCTCGGCTGCCTGCAGCACCGCATCCCGCACCGTCAGCTTCAGCCGCTGGTCTTCCGCGCTGTCAGAATTGGCCAGCACGTGCAGGCGAACCAATTTGTCTGCCAGCTGCTCCTGCGCCCGAATAGGCACGCTGCACATCATCACCGCAGCAAGCAGCGAAACCGCCAGCGCGATCTCCCAACGTTTCCATCGCATATCGCACACCTCATTTCCGTTTGCGGTCAGTATGCCCACATTTCAGGAAAATCATTCCGCCGCCGTATGTTTTTTCCCCAAAGGGACAGACTACACCCAAAACGTGTGAGGTGTCCCTATGAAGCATCTTTTTCGTTCCGGCCGGGTGGCCATTCTGCTGCTGGCTGCGCTCTGTCTGCTGCTTTCCGTGCTGCCGGTGGGCGCTGCCACCTACCGCCAGGGCAGCCGCGGCGGCGAAGTCCGAACCATTCAAACTAAGCTGAAGCGGTGGGGGTATTACACCGGCGAGGTGGACGGCGTCTACGGCGCCAGAACAGTGGAGGCTGTGAAATATTTTCAGCGGCAGAACGGGCTGCCTGCCGACGGCGTCTGCGGAACGCAAACGCTGGCTGCGCTGGGAATGACCTCCGCAGGCGACAGTTCCTCCGCCACCGCCAGCCGGGATGACGACTTCACCCTGTTGTGCCGCATGATCTCCGCCGAGGCGCGCGGAGAGCCCTATACCGGGCAGGTGGCGGTAGGAGCGGTGATCCTCAACCGTGTGAGGCACCCCGCCTTCCCCAACACAGTGGCAGGGGTGCTGTTCCAACCGGGGGCCTTCAGTCCGGTGAGCGACGGGCAGTTTTACCGGGTGACCATCACCGACAGCGCCCGCAAGGCAGCCCAGGACGCCCTCAACGGCTGGGATCCCACCGGCGGCGCCATTTACTTCTATAACCCCGCAAAAAGCACCAGCCAATGGATCTTTTCCCGGCCGGTAGTGCTGACCATCGGAGAACACGTCTTTGCCAAATAAGAAAAAGCCGTCGGCAGACGGCTTTTCTTATTACTTATTATATTTGTTACAGCGTTACGTTTTCCAGGATGGTGTACTTGCCCTTGTTGCAGTCGATCTCAGCCATGGCGCCCATAGGGATGATGCCGCTGGGCACATTGTGACCGAAGCTGGCGTTGGCCAGCACCGGCAAGTCGGAACGGCCGAACTCGTCCAGAACCTCCAGCGTCACCCGGTTGAGCATATCATGCTCGGCGCGGTCGCCCAGGGGCTTGCCCATCATCAGGCCGGAGATCTTGCGGAACCAGCCCTTTTCACCGTAATGGCGCAGTCGGGTGCGGTATTTTTCCTCATTGGGCTTGCCGCACACCTCATAAAAGAGGATAGAGCCGTCAAAGGCCTCGGCGGGCGGATCCAGCTCGTTGCCTTCAAAATCGGGGAACACCTCAAAGCAGCCGCCGATGAGGGTGCCGCGGGCCACGCCGCCACGCAGGCACTCGTAGCCCCAATCGGGCACGAAGCGATGACGGGCCGTGGGGTCGGTCCAGGGCAGGTCGCCCTGGGCATAAACGTCGGCAGCCTCGATCTCCCCCACGACATTGTTGGAAAAGAGCAGGCGGCGGACCATTTTTTCGGTGTAGGGCGCCATCTGTCCCGGCTCGGCAAAATCGTTCAGCACGTGGCAGCCGTAAAAGCTGGAAACACCGGCTTTCATACAGATGAAATCGGTGGTGGTGCCGTCGGAATAGCCGGTGAAGATCTTGGGATTGTTCCGGATCACATCGAAATCGATGTAAGGCAGCATACGCACGCTGTCGCTGCCGCCAATGATGTTGAACACCGCCTTGATGGTGGGATCGGCAAAGGCAGCCATCAGGTCCTCCGCCCGTTTTTCCGGGTGGTCGCTGACATACTGGGTGGGAGCCAGCGTGTGGGGCATTTCCACCACCTGCAGGCCGAACAGTTCCTCCATGCGCCGCTTGCCCAGTTCATAGCGCCAGCGGATACCGGGATCGCCGGCGGCGCCCCAGGACAGGCTAACGGTGGCCACCTTGTCGCCCGGCTGCAAATGCTGCGGTTTCTTCAGGTTCAGCATGGGAATCTTCCTTTCAAAAAACAGAGGCGGGGTTGCCCCCGCCTCTGCCAATTATGTTTGCGTTAAGTCTTCAGTTGTTGACTTAGTTGCCAGCCTGCCATGCGGCCAGAGCGGTGTTGTAGTTCTCCTGGCTCATAGCGGTCTCATAGATCTTCTGGCCGTAGTAGCTCAGATAGGACCAGCCGCAAGCGCTCTGGGGACCTTCGAACACGTTCATGTAGGTAGCAGTGTAGCCGCCGCCGGTAGCACGGTAGGGGATACCCATAGCATGCTCGATCCAGAAGGCCTCGGCATCAGCGATCAGGTTGTAGCGCTTCTCCAGATCCAGACGCTCGTCCTTACCTTCGTCGAACATCTTGTGATATTCTTCGAACAGAGCCAGGGTCTCAGCAGTCTTGGTGTTGACTTCGTACTTCTCGGTGGTGTCGTAGTTGAAGCAGTAGTTGTTGCCAACTTCGGTGATGAAGTACCAGGTGTCGGGGTCCATGTAGTCGGCGCCGCCGTTCAGCTTCTGCATGCAGTAGTTACCGCAGCGACGGGTACCGGCCAGGAAGCCGGAGGAACCGAAGTTCAGGATGGTCCAGGTGATGTAGTCTTCGCCCAGCAGAGCTTCCATCTGCTGCTTGATGACCATGCACTCCTTGCCCCAGTCAGCGGAGCCGTTGTACTGGGTGACGATCTCGATGGGGAAGGAATAGCCGGCAGCCTTCAGCAGGGGCTCCAGCTCAGCCTTAGCCTTGTCACGGTATTCGACAGCCTTGGCCTCGTCGAAGTAATCAACGGCGACCTCGGGCAGACGGCCGTACTCGGTGTAGTCCTTGCCGTTCAGGGAGACGAAGTTCTTGGGGATCAGGGTGTTGCTCAGCAGATCCTGAGCGTTGGTGGGATAGGAAACTTCCAGAGCACGGATACGGTCCATACCGTACATGATGGACTTACGGAAGTTCTCGTTGTTGACAGCGATGGTCCACTTGGCGTTGACTTCATCGTTGTGGTCGGTGTCCAGCACGCGAGGCTCGAAGTTGAAGCCCCAGAAGTAGGAGTAGTTGGTCTGGACCATGGTGGTGGTGATCATCTTGGACTTCTCAGCATCGCTCTGCCACTCAGCCAGCAGGTCGGAGCTGACGGAAGTATCGCTGACCTCGCCCTGCAGGAACAGAGTGGACTGCAGAGTGGAAGCCTCAGCGTTATACTGCTTGTCGATCTCGGTGATGAAGACGTTCTTGGCATCCCAGTAATTCTCGTTCTTCACGAAGTGATGCTTCTCCTGGGGAGCGAAATCGTCCATGATGTAGGGACCGCAGTACCACATGGTCTTGTTGTCGGTACCGAAACGCTCGCCGAACTCATCCAGACAGGCCTGAGCAACGGGGAAGTAGCAGCCGAACTCCAGAACGGACAGGAAGTAGGGAGTGGGCATCTCCAGAGTGAACTCCAGGGTGTAGTCGTCAACAGCCTTGACGCCGACATCTTCCAGAGTCAGCTGGGTAGCAGGAGTCTCGCCGGCCAGGACGGCAGCGGTCTGCTCATAGTAAGCCTCAGCATTCTTGATGTGGTAGGTGGAGCTGGAGTTACCGGAGTCGTTGGAAGCCTCGATACACCAATGGATGGCGGAGACCCAGTCGTGAGCGGTAACGTTGCCCTTCTCAGCACCGGTGTAGTCGTACCACTTCTGACCCTGACGGATCTTGAAGGTGTAGACGGTACCGTCGTCGTTGACAGTGTAGCTCTCGGCAGCGTTGGGCTGCAGGACGCTGTGGCTGTCAGACATGTACAGGGTCATGGTGCCGTTGACACCGGGGACCATGTCGATTTCGGTGGTGGAGTACAGGTAGTTCATGGTAGCAACTTCGCTGGAGTACAGGGTGCGATAGACCTGCTCCTTAGCGACCTTACGGCCGTCGGAACCGACTTCGCTGCCAGCCTCGTTGCCGGTGTTGTTGGTCTCGCCGCAGCCAGCCAGCATAGCCAGCATCATCAGAGCGGCCAACAGGATTGCGATATACTTCTTCATGAGTAAATCCTCCTCTTTTGTTGTGGGAGCCGGATCAGCGGTGCTGAGTTCCGCCGTATCCCGCGCCCATGCTTATTGCAAATATACCATACCAAAATGGTTTTTGCCAGAGTTATTTGCCGAAAATGCTCTGCAAAAACGGCAAAAATTGCTTTTTCGGCGTTTTCCATGTTTTTCAAGACTCATTTTTGTTAAAAACGGCCTTGATTTTTTTAAGTATCCGCCGCAGGAACATCCCCCCGGGCCGTTTCACGCGGCCCGGCGGGCAAATGTTGTTACTGTGCCAGCTTCTGGCGATAGACGGCCAGTTCTTCCTGGTTGGCCATGATGAAGTGGCCGGGCTCGATCTCGGTCCAGACCGGCTTGTCGGTCTCGTAATGATGGCAGCTGGGGTCGTAGACTTCCAGCACCTTCTTCTTCTCGGAATCGGGATCGGGCATGGGAATGGCGGACAGCAGAGCGCGGGTATAGGGATGCAGGGGATGCTGATACAGCTTCTCGGTCTCGGCCAGCTCCACGATGACGCCCTTGTGAATAACGGCGATACGGTCGCAGATGAAACGCATGACAGACAGGTCGTGGGCGATGAACAGATAGGTCAGGCCACGCTCCTTCTGCAGGCGGCCCAGCAGGTTCAGCACCTGTGCACGGATGGAAACGTCCAGTGCGGAGATGGGCTCGTC
>JAFYPP010000017.1 GCA_017559995.1 Clostridia bacterium
AGTCATAAGCCCAGCGGGGGTTGCCGGACTTCTTGGCGATAACTTCAACGACCTGCTCGTTCAGACCCAGGTTCAGGATGGTATCCATCATACCGGGCATAGAGGCGCGGGCGCCGGAACGGACAGAGACCAGCAGAGGATTCTCCAGATCGCCGAACTTCTTGCCGGTGATCTCTTCCATCTTGCCGATGTATTCCATGATCTGAGCCTGGATATCATCGTTGATCTTCTCGCCGTCCTCATAATACTGAGTGCAGGCTTCGGTGGTGATGGTGAAACCCTGGGGAACGGGCATGCCCAGGCTGGTCATTTCAGCCAGGTTAGCACCCTTACCGCCCAGCAGTTCACGCATGGAACCATTGCCTTCCTTGAACAGGTAGACGTACTTGTGCATAGTGATCTCTCCTTGCAATATAGTGTAAAAATTTTCACTTTACGTGGATAGATAAAGAATCGCCTTCATTATAGCAGAGTGTTTTCAAAATTACACCCCTCTTTTCCAAAAAAAATTAGATTTTTTTACTAAAAAATTTAGGTTTTTCAGGGCTATTCCCATTTTTTTCGAAAAACCAAACACTTTTTGGTTTTTCGCCGGGTTTCGACTTATCTTACTATAAGTATATTTTAATATATATATTAATTTAAATTGATTTCTGGTAATTCATTGTGGTATAATAAGGTGTCCGATTATGCTTAAAAATGAATTGCGAAATAAAGGGGTTTTTGAAGATATGTATACGCCTGAAGCACTGCTGGACGCGGTGCTCCGGCAGCTGCGGGCCGAGATGAGCGAGGTCCTGGTGGATCCCTGGTTCACCAACGCTTCTCCCATCACCATCCGGGACGATATTTTCGTCATCGAGGCCGCCAGCGAGCTGTTCCGGGACACGCTGACCAACCGTTTTACCGATAACGTTTCCAAAATTATCACCGACCTTTTGGGTTACGAGGCCAAACCCATCTATGTTTTCGGCGCCGAGGCCGACAGCTGGCGTCTGCAGAGTGACTCTTCGGTTTATGCCGGCTATACCTTTGAAAAGTTCATCGTCGGTAACTCCAACAAGTTTGCCCACGCCGCCGCTCTGGCCGTTTCCAACAACCCCGCCTCGCTGTATAACCCGTTGTTCATTTACGGCGGATCCGGTCTGGGCAAGACCCACCTTCTGTTCGCCATTGCCAATTCTCTGCGAAAGAAGCATCCCAGCTATCGCATCGTGTACATCAAGAGCGAGGACTTCATGAACGAGATGGTGGAAGCCGTCAAGACCTCCGGTTTTACCGACTTCCGTGCCAAATACCGTCAGGCCGACCTGCTGCTGATGGACGACGTCCAGTTCCTCAGCGGACGGCAGAGTCTGCAGGAAGAATTCTTCCACACCTTCGAAGCCCTGTTCCAGGCCAACAAGCAGATCGTCCTCACCTCCGACCGTCCTCCCAAGGAGATCGCCACGTTGAGCGACCGTCTGCAGACCCGTTTTGAAAGCGGTCTGCTGGCCGACGTGCAGTCTCCCGATCTGGAGACCCGTATGGCCATGGTCAAAGCAAAGGCCAACAATCTGGGCATCGATATGCCCCAGAACGTGGTGATCTACATCGCCGAAAACATCACCAACAACGTCCGTGAGTTGGAAGGCGCCGTCAAAAAGATCGCCGCCATCAACAGCCTGATGGATATGCCCATCGATCTTTTCATGGCCCAGCAGGCCATCAAGGATATCTTCAAAGAGCGGCCCGGCCTCAATCCCACCGCCGACATGGTGCTGAAAGAGGTTTCCGCCTTCTATTCGGTGCCTGCCGACAAGATCACCGGCAAGGCCCAGAACAAGGAAGTGGTACTGGCACGAAAGGTTGCCAGCTTCCTCATGCGGGAACTGTGCTCCATGTCCTATCCCGAGATCGGCAAGATCCTCAACCGCGACCATACTTCGGTCATCTACGGTGTGGAGACCCTCACCAAGACCATGATCAAGGACGACAGCCTCCGGGATGCCGTCAGCGACATGAAAAAGAACATTCAGAGTCTGTAATTGCTGTTTCCCCACCTTCCTTCACACTTTCCTGTGAAAAATCTTGTGAAACTTGTGAAAAAACTTGCCCTGTGTAAATTTTCGAAAAACCACCCCACCTCTTTCACACCCCTTTGAGGACGGTTTTTTCCTTTATTTCCAATCCTTCCCGAATGTTTTCCACCTTTTCACAGCCCCTAATACTACAACGATAAGAATTTGTTACATAAGAAAGAAAGGAGTGACGCGATCATGCGTTTTACCTGTGAAAAAACCGCATTGAACGAAGCCGTTTCCGTCTGCAGCCACGCCGTTGGCGCAAAGGGTACCTCCCCCGTTATGGAGGGTCTGCTGCTGGAGATCGGCGCCAACGTCACCATCAGCGGCTTCAACTATAAGACCGCTATCCAGAAAACCATCGAAGCCGACGTGGCCCAGATGGGTTCCGTTGTCCTCAACGCCAAGATCCTGTCCGACATCGTTCGCCGTCTGCCCTCCGACACGGTGGAGATCACCGTGGATGACCGCCTGATGGCCACCATCCGGGGCGGCGCTTCCGAGTTCAACCTCATTGCCTCCGATCCCCAGGAATTCCCCGAACTGCCTTCTGTGGATGAAGCCGAAAGCTTCCAGCTGCCTTCCAGCCTGCTGCGAGAAATGATCTCCGGCACCCTGTTCGCCGTTGGCGACAATGAAAACAAGCCCATCATCACCGGTTCTCTGGTGGAGATCGAAAACCGCACCTTCCGCATGGTCAGCGTGGACGGCTACCGTCTGGCTGTCCGTCAGGAAGAACTGGAGATCGACGATACCGCCAAGTTCAGCTTCGTGGTACCCGGCGAGTCTTTAAAGGATCTGTACCGCATCCTGCCCGATGACGACCAGATGTGCACCGTCTATCCCCAGCGCAAGCACGCCCTGTTCTCCTTTGACAACACCCGTATGACTACCCGTCTGCTGGAAGGTGAGTTCCTCAACTGGAGAGCCGCCATCCCCCAGGAGCAGCCCATCAATATCGAAATGGACCGTGCCGAGATCATTTCTGCCGTGGAACGCGTCAGCCTGATTATTTCCGAGCGGCTGAAGAATCCCGTCCGCTGTAACTTTGACGGCAACCGGCTGAAACTGTCCTGCACCACCGCTCTGGGCCGCAGCTACGACGAGTGTGTCATCCCCGATTGCGGCGCGCAGGTGGAGATCGGCTTCAACAACCGTTATCTGCTGGACGCTCTGCGTGCCTGCCAGGACGAAACCTTCATCCTGGGTTTGAAGAGCGGTCTTTCTCCCTGCACCATGCGGCCGGTGGAAGGAGAAAAATACATCTATCTGGTGCTTCCCGTGCGCCTGAAGGCAGGAGAGTAAGCCATGAAAATTGAAAAGATCGGCATCAATACCGAGTTCATCAAGATGGACAGCCTGCTGAAGTACGCCGGCGTCTGCATGACCGGCGGCGAAGCAAAGACCGTCATCGAAGAGGGCATGGTGTTCTTCAACGGTGAGGTCTGCACCATGCGGGGCAAGAAGGTCCGCGTGGGCGACAAGGTAACCCTTGGTGACGTAACCCTGGAAATCATCGAAAAATGATTTTAAACGATATTTCCCTGCGGGATTTTCGCAGCTATGACGCGGCGGATTTCTCTTTTTCGCCCGGTGTGAGCATCATCTGCGGCGACAACGGCAGGGGAAAGACCAATCTGCTGGAGGGCATCTTTCTGCTCACCGGCGTCCGCTCCTGGAGGGCAACGAAAAAAGCGGAACTCATCCGCTGGGACGCGTCGAGAGCCGCCGTCAGCGGACGGGTGGAGACCCGAGGGAGAACCTTTTCCCTTCAGCTGGAAATGCCCGCTTCCGGGCGCAGCACCGTCCACATCAACGGCGTGAAAAAGCAGCGGCAGCTGGAACTCAGCGAATGTCTGCGCTGCGTGCTGTTTTCTCCCGAGGACCTGTATCTGGTCAAAGGCCCGGCCTCCGGGCGGCGGGAGTTTCTGGACAGTGCCATTTCCCAGATCCGCCCCCGGTACGGCGATCTGCTGGCCCGGTACGAAAAACTGCTGGACAGCAAAAGCCGCCTTTTGAAAATGGAAGAGCCCCGGCCTTCCCCTGAACTGATCGCCTCCTACGACGACCAGCTGGCGCGTATCGGCGCCCTCCTGATGGGATACCGGGCAAGGTTCTGCCGTGGGCTGGCCGAAGAGTGCGGTAAGCTGCACCGGGCCATTTCCGGCGGCAAGGAGCAGCTGACCCTCCAATATAAAACGGTAAGCACCGTCACCGATCCCTTTGCCGATCCTTCGGTGATCGAAGGACAGCTGCGGGAGCATCTGGAAAGCCACCGGCTGGCCGAACTGCAGTCGGGTTCCTGTCTTTCCGGTCTGCACAAGGATGATATGGAACTGAACATCAACGACCGCCCGGCTCGGGCCTTCGCGTCACAGGGGCAGACCCGTTCGGCGGCGCTGGCGCTCAAGTTCGGTCAAAGGGAACTGTTTTTCCGTGACACGGGAGAATATCCCATCCTTCTGCTGGACGACGTGCTTTCCGAACTGGACGCCCCCCGGCAGGCCTTCGTGGCCAGCCACGCCATGGGCGGACAGTCCATCATCACCTGCTGCGAGGAGCGGCAGGAATTCCAAAACAGCAATCTCATTTTGTTATAAACGCAGAGGTGTTTTATGTTCTTACACCTTGGCCGGGACGTGGCCGTGGCCGAAGACAGCATCATCGTGGTCTTTGACATGGACACTGCCACCTGGAGCCGGCATACCCGAAATTACCTGACCGCCGCCGAAAAGGCGGGAAAGGTCTATGTCATCACCGACGAACTGCCAAAGTCGGCGGTGGTTTGCCGTGAAAACGGCGATCATGTAGTCTATATCTCTCAGATCAGCAGCAAGACTCTGCTGAAACGTCTGGAAGAGGGCGTGGATGCCCTTTCCGGTGTGGAATTGAGTGAGTAACGCGGAGGTTATTATGCAAGAAGATGTGGTCATCCGGGCGGACGCCGCCCAGTACGACGAAAATCAGATCCAGGTCCTGGAGGGTCTGGAGGCCGTGCGCAAGCGCCCCGGTATGTATATTGCTACCACCAGCTCCCGTGGTCTGCACCATTTGGTGTATGAGATCGTGGATAACTCCATCGACGAGGCGCTGGCCGGTTTCTGTACCCATATCGAAGTGGAGATCCTGCCCGGTGACGTGATCCGTGTTACCGATAATGGCCGCGGTATCCCCGTGGGTAAGCACCCCAAGATGGGTATTCCCACCCTGGAAGTGGTCTTTACCGTCCTGCACGCCGGCGGTAAGTTCGGCGGTGGCGGCTACAAGGTCTCCGGCGGCCTCCACGGCGTTGGCGCGTCTGTCGTTAACGCCCTGTCCGAGTGGCTGAAGGTGGAAGTCCACAAGGAGGGCAAGGTCTACCAGATGGAATTTGCCCGTGGCAATACCACCAAAAAGATGACCGAGGTGGGCACCACCGACCACAGCGGTACCCAGGTCACCTTTAAGCCCGACGGCCAGATCTTTGACGATCTGATCTACGATTACGAGGTGCTGCACACCCGTCTGCGGGAGCAGGCCTTCCTCAACGCCGGTCTGCGCATCACCATCACCGACAGCCGCGATCCCGACAACATCCTTCAGGATACCATGTGCTATGAGGGCGGTATCCGGGAGTATGTTACCTACCTGAACACCAACAAGAATCCGCTGCACCCCGAGATCATCTATTTCAAGACGGTGAAGGAGGACAGCGAAGCCGAGATCGCCATCCAGTACACCGACAGCTACAACGAGCTGATGCAGTCTTTTGCCAACAACATCCATACCCCCGAAGGCGGTATGCATGAGACCGGCTTCAAGGCGGCGCTGACCCGTGTCATCAACGATTACGCCCGCAAGTACAACCAGCTGAAGGAAGCCGACAAGAATCTCTCCGGCGAGGACGTCCGTGAGGGTCTTACCTGCGTCATTTCCGTCAAGCTCACCGAGGCCCAGTTCGAGGGCCAGACCAAGACCAAGCTGGGCAACGCCTTTATGCGTACCCTGGTGGACAGCATGACCTATGAAAAGCTGTCCGACTTCTTCGAGGAAAATCCCGGCGTGGCAAAGGGCATCGTGGAAAAGGCCCTGATGGCCTCCCGTGCCAGAGAGGCCGCCAAAAAGGCCCGCGAGTCGGTGCGCCGCAAGACCGCTCTGGGCGGTGCCGCCATGCCCGACAAGCTGCGTGACTGCAACGAGAATAACCCCGAACTCACCGAGCTGTACATCGTCGAGGGCGACTCCGCAGGCGGTTCCGCCACCCAGGGTCGTGACTCCCGTTTCCAGGCCATCCTGCCTCTGTGGGGCAAGATGCTCAACGTGGAAAAGGCCCGTGTGGACAAGGTCTACGGCAACGAAAAGCTGCTGCCCGTCATCACCGCTTTGGGCGCCGGTATCGGTGAGGAGTTTGACGCCAACAAACTGCGCTATCACAAGATCGTCATCATGGCCGATGCCGACGTGGACGGCGCCCACATCCGCACCCTGCTGCTGACCTTCTTCTTCCGCTTTATGCGGCCCCTGATCGAACAGGGTTATATCTATTCCGCCGTGCCTCCGCTGTATAAGCTGACCCGCGGCAAGACCACCCGTGTGGCCTATTCCGACGAGGAGCGCGACCGTATTTCTGCCGAACTGCGCGGAGATAACGAAAATGTAAAGATCGAAATTCAGCGATACAAAGGTCTCGGTGAAATGAACCCCGAGGAACTGTGGCATACCACCATGGACCCCGAAAAGCGCACCCTGCGCCGCATCACTCTGGACGACGCTGTCCGGGCCGATCAGGTATTTACCGTCCTGATGGGCGAAGAGGTGGAACCCCGTAAGGATTTCATCGAGCGTAAGGCAAAAGACGCTATTAATCTTGACTATTAAGGAGGTGAAAGAGTTATGGCTAAAAAACCGCAGTACGCGCCGGAGGATATCCGCTTTCCCAATCAGTTGATCGTAGAATCTCCTCTGGTCCCCGAAATGGAAAACTCTTTCATCGAATACGCCATGTCGGTCATCAAGGCCCGTGCTCTGCCCGACGTGCGTGACGGCCTCAAGCCGGTCCATCGCCGTATTCTGTACTCCATGTACGAAAACGGCCTGACTTCCGACAAGAAGTTCAAAAAGTCCGCCACCTGCGTCGGTGACGTTCTGGGTAAATATCATCCCCACGGCGACGCCTCCGTTTACGACGCCATGGTGCGTATGGCCCAGGATTTCTCCATGCGCTATATGCTGGTGGACGGTCAGGGTAACTTCGGTTCGGTGGACGGCGACCCCCCTGCCGCTTACCGTTATACCGAGGCCCGTATGTCCAAGATCTCCAACGAGATGATGCGGGACATCGACAAGGACACCGTCAACTGGGACCCCAACTTTGACGAAAGCCGCAAAGAGCCCCGAGTGCTGCCCAGCCGTTTCCCCAATCTGCTGGTCAACGGCTCCTCCGGTATCGCCGTCGGTATGGCCACCAACATTCCTCCCCACAACCTGCGGGAGGTCATCAACGCCACCATCTGCGTGCTGGATAACCCCGACGTGTCCATGACCGAGCTGATGACCTACGTTCAGGGTCCCGACTTCCCCACCAAGGGCATCATTATGGGCCGTGCCGGCATCCGTCAGGCTTACGCCACCGGCCGCGGCAAGATCATGGTGCGCGGCCGCACCGAGCTGGAAGAGTTCGGAAAGGACCGCCAGCGCATCATCATCACCGAACTGCCCTATCAGGTCAACAAGCGCCAGCTCATCAAGAACATGGCCGAGCAGGTGGAGGACAAGCGTCTGGAGGGCATCTCCGACATCCGTGACGAAACCGACCGCAACGGTATGCGTGTGGTCATCGAACTGAAAAAGGATACCAATCCCCAGGTGGTGCTCAACCGCCTGTATAAGCAGACGGCACTGCAGACTTCCTTCGCCGTCAATATGCTGGCTCTGGTGGACGACCAGACCCAGCCCAAGATCCTGTCCCTCCGGGGCATTCTGGACGAGTACGTTGCCTTCCAGCAGGAGATCATCGTCCGCCGCACCCAGTACGACCTGAAAAAGGCCCAGGAGCGCGCCCACATTTTGAAGGGTCTGCTCATCGCCCAGGACAACATCGACGAGGTCATCCATATCATCCGCACCAGCTACGATGACGCCAAGGAGCGTCTGTGCGAGCGATTCGGTCTGGACGATGTGCAGGCACAGGCCATTCTGGATATGCGCTTGAAAGCCCTGCAGGGTCTCGACCGGGAAAAACTGGAGAACGAGTACAAGGAACTGCAGGAAAAGATCGCCTACTATCAGCAGGTGCTGTCCGATCCCGCCATGGTGCGTGCCATCCTCAAGGAGGAACTGCAGGAGATCGACCGCAAGTACGGCGACGACCGCAAGACCGAGATTCAGGAGATCGAGGACGAGATCGACTTTGAGGACCTGATCGCCGAGGAGCTGAACATCTTCACCCTCACCAGCCGAGGCTACATCAAGCGTATGGCTTCCGCCGCCTACACCGCCCAGAAGCGTGGCGGCCGCGGCAAGATCGGCATCAAGACCCGTGAGGAGGACGTGGTGGACACCATCTTCACCGCTTCCACCCACGACAACATTCTGTTCTTTACCAACTTTGGCCGTGTGTATAAGATGAAGGGCTACCGTGTGCCCGAAAGCAACGCCGGCTCCGCCAAGGGCATGAACATCGTCAACCTGCTGCAGATCTCCGGCGAGGAGCGGGTCACCGCCATGATCCCCGTCCGCCAGATGGACCAGGGCGGCAAGGTGTTCTTCGTCACCCAGAACGGCACCGTCAAGCGCATGGATCTCTCTGTGGTCAACACCGAGCGCAAGGCCGGTGTCCGTGCCATTACGCTGGACGAGGGCGATCTGCTGGAGAAGGTGCTGCTCACCTCCGGCAACGATAAGATCATCATCGCCACCAAGGAGGGCGCCGCCATCCGCTTCGACGAAAACGAAGTGCGTACCATGGGCCGTGAGGCCTCCGGTGTCCGCGGCATCCGCCTGAAGGATGGCGACCGCGTGGTGGGCGCCGCTACCGAACTGCCCGACAGCTATCTGCTCACCGTCACCGAAAACGGCTACGGCAAGCTGACCCTGCCCGAGGAATACACCGAGCATCACCGCGGCGGCGGCGGTGTGACCGCCCACAACCTCACCGACAAGACCGGCGATCTGGTGGGCATCCGCTGCGTCACCATGAACGACGACCTGCTGATCATCAACGATGCCGGCGTGGTCATCCGTATGGGCATGGAGGACATCCGCATCTGCGGCAGAAACTCCCAGGGCGTGCGCCTCATCCGTATGGATGAGGATATGAAGGTCATCTCCATGACCTGCACCGCCAAGGACGACGAGCTGGCCGGTGAACCCGGCGCCGAGGCTCCCGCCGACGAGAGCGAAACCACCGAAGAATAATCTCCGCAAGCCCGCCGGACTTGTCCCGGCGGGCTTTTACCCTGACCAAGAAAGGAAGAGAATATGTTTACATCCTGGTATCTTTCCAACAACGCACCCGGTGTGGAGAAGTTGTTTCTCTTTACCCTGGCGCTGGTCGTCCTGTACTGCGTTTGCTCGGTGATCTATCCCGACGGCCGCAAAAAGGCCGCCCTCAAGCGGTCTGCCGTGGGTCTGATCATCGCTGACGCCGCCACCGAGTTTGCCTTTTACCTGGGCTATATGGAATACTTCCCCGGCTACGACGCCATGGGCGAACCTGCGAAAATGTTCCCCGCCGTCATCCTGCCGGTGGTGTTTTTCCTGTGTTCCTGGTTCTTCATGCGCATTCTCAACGATATGTTCCGGTAAGCGCCTATGAAGATCGCGACTTATGAGTACCGGGGAAAGGAACTGGTGGGCGTTCTCACCCCCGACGAACAGTATGTTTGCCCGCTGAAGGCCTTCGGTTACGCCTGCGCCGACATGGTGGAGGCCATCGGTCTGCTGGACCGTGAAGAGGTCGAAAAACTCACCGCCCGTCTGGCCGCTGGAGAGCGTCCCGAGGCTGTGGAACTGGGCGCTGTAAAGCTGCTGGCTCCCATTCCCCGTCCCCGTCAGGACGTGGTGTGTCTGGGCGTCAACTATGCCGCTCACGCTTTGGAGTGCGGCAGCATCGGCGACTTTACCGCTCCCCGGGAGACCGAACCCGCCATTTATTTTTCCAAGCGTGTCAATCGGGCGGTAGACCCGGAAGGCCCCGTGGACAGCCATCCCGACGTGGTGGAAGAGCTGGACTATGAGGTGGAGCTGGCGGTCATTCTGGGCAAGGACGCCCTGAATGTGGCAGAAAGTGATTGCGAACAGTATATTTTTGGCTATACAATACTCAATGATATGTCCGCACGGGTGATCCAGCGCCGTCACAAGCAGTGGTACCGGGGCAAGAGCCTGGACAACTTCACCCCCATGGGCCCCTGGATCGTCACCGCCGACGAGATCGCATTTCCGCCCCGGCTGAACATCGGCTGCAGGATCAACGGCGAGCTCCGTCAGAACAGCACCACCGACTGCCTCATCCACGGCGTGGCCGAGGTGATCTCCGAACTGTCCCAGGGCATGACCCTGCAGGCCGGTACCATCATCGCCACCGGCACCCCCTCCGGCGTTGCCATGGGTATGGAAAATCCCCAGTTCCTCAAGGCTGGCGACATGATGGAGTGCTTCATCGAAAAGATCGGCACCCTGCGCAATCCCGTCAAATGAGAACCGAACGGGAGATGCTGGACCTCATCCTGTCCACCGCCCGGGAGGATGAGCGTATCCGGGCGGTGATCCTGGAAGGCAGCCGAACCAACCCCAACGCCCCCAAAGACCTGTTTCAGGACTATGACGTGGTGTATGTGGTGGGGGAGACCGCCAGCTTCCAGCAGGATAAAAGCTGGATCGACCGGTTCGGTGAGCGGCTGTATCTGCAGTATCCCGAGGATCACCCGGTGTACCCCTCCGACCGGGAACATTGCTACGGCTGGCTCATCCAGTTCGCCGACGGAAACCGTCTGGACCTCCACGTGTCCACCTATGACTGGGTGGCGGAACACGACGCCCAAGACAGCCTGTTTTCCGTCCTGCTGGACAAGGACGGTCTGTTCGCCGGTCGAAAGCCCGCCGACGACAGCGCCCATTGGGTGCAAAAACCCGATCAGGCACTGTTCTCCGCCGAGTGCAACGAGTTCTGGTGGTGCCTCAACAACCTGTGCAAGGGCCTGTGGCGTGAGGAGATCCCCTACGCCCAGTGGTGCCTCAACGACCTTTTGCGGCCCCAGCTGCTGAAGGTTTTGAGCTGGAAGGCCGCCATCCCCACGGATTTTCACAGTTCGGTGGGGAAGTGTGGGAAATACCTCCACCGAATGGTAGATAAAACGGTGTGGGAGGCCTATCTTTCCACCTATTGCGGCCCCGATGTTGGAGAAATGTGGGCCGCAGGGGAGCGGATGTGTGATCTGTTTCACCAAACCGCCATGGAAGTGGCAGAAAAACTGCGATTTGACTATGACCTCACCGAGGCAGCCAACAGCCGGATGTTTTTTGACAAAGTGCGGCAGCTGCCCCGGGACGCGAAGGAGATCTTCTGATATGGCGAAGCGCACCGACGAACAACAGTATATTTATATGACCGAGACCCCGGTGGCAAAGCTGGTGTCCGCGCTGGCGGTGCCCACCGTGGGCGGTATGCTGGCATCCTCCATCTATAACATCACCGACACCTTTTTTGTGTCCCAGCTGGGCACCTCCGCTTCGGCGGCGGTGGGCGTGGTCTTTTCGGTGCAGTCGCTGATCCAGGCGGTGGGTTTCACCATTGCCATGGGCAGCGGCAGTATGGTCTCCCGTCGGCTGGGGCAAAAGGACACCGAAACCGCCTGTAAGTTCGTGTCCACCGCCTTTTTGATGGCCTTTGTGTTCGGCGCCATGCTGGGCCTGTTCGGTTTGATCTTTTTGGAACCCTTCCTGGGGCTCATCGGCGCCACCGATACCATGATGCCCCTGGCGGTGGCCTATGCCCGGTATATTCTGATCACCGCGCCGGTATTCGCGGCATCCTTCGTGCTGAACGTGGCCATGAAATCCCAGGGACGGGCCATCCTGTCCATGCTGGGATTGATGGCAGGCAACTTTTTGAACATCATTCTGGACCCCATTTTTATTTTCGCTCTGGATCTGGGCATCGCCGGTGCCGCCCTTGCCACGGCGGTGAGCCAGTGCGTCAGCTTTTTGGCCCTGCTGTGGTTTTTCCGCAACAAGCAGGACACCCTGCGCATCCGCCCCCGGTTCATCAGCCGGGACTGGCACGATTACGTCACCATCGTCAAGGTGGGCTCTCCCACCCTGTGCCGTCAGGGCTGCGGCAGCATCGCTTCCGCCTTGCTGAACAACCGTGCCATGGCCTTTGGCGACGCGGCGGTGGCCGCCATGTCCATCGCCAACCGCATCTATAATATGGTACGTTCGGTGCTGGTGGGCATCGGTCAGGGCTTCCAGCCGGTGGCCGGCTTCAACTACGGCGCCAAGCGTCCCGACCGGGTGAAGAGCGCCTTCCGCTTCACCGTTGTGCTGGGTACGGCGGTGGGATGCCTGACGGCGGCTGTGCTGGCGGCCTTCGCGCCCCAGATCATGGCGGTGTTCCGCCGGGACGACCCCGAGGTCATCCGGATGGGCGCCACCGCTCTGCGGATGCTGTGTCTGGTCATGCCCATCCTGGCCTATTCCACCTATGTGAACCAGATGCTCCAGTGTCTGGGCCGGGCGGGCAAGGCCACCTTCCTGGCCTCCTGCCGACAGGGCACCCTGTACGTTCCGGTGATCCTTACGCTGCCCCTTCTGCTGGGCATTACCGGCATCCAGTTGACCCAGCCTATCGCCGACGCGCTGACGGTGATGGTGACCATCCCCTTCCATCTGTGGTTCTTCCGCAGCCCGGAAGGCCTCAAAAAATGCGAAAACGGATAACAAAAAAGCACCCCTTTCGGGGTGCTTTTCGTTATTTCCGCTGCTCCAGCGGTTTGATGACGGTTTTGTTCAGATGCAGGAAGAAGATGGCGGTACAGGCTACACCCATGATCTCGGCGATGGGATAAGACCACCAGACCGCCCGGAGAGAGCCGGTCTTGCTCAGCAGCCAGGCCACGGGGACCAGCACCACCAGCTGACGGGCGATGGACACCACCATGCTGTAGACGCCCTTGCCCAACGCCTGGAAGGAAGAGCCGATGATGATACACACACCGGCCGCCAGGAAGGCGATGGAGATGGTCCGCAGAGCGGGGATACCGATGGCCAGCATATCGGCGCTGGCGTCAAACATACCCAGCAGCACATGGGGGAACAGCTGCAGGGTCAAAAAACCGGCGAACATGATGGCCATGGCCACGGCGCAGGCCAGCTTGATGGTATTTTTCATACGGTCGGGACGGCGGGCGCCGTAGTTGTAGGCGATGATGGGGACGATGGCGTTGTTCAGGCCGAACACCGGCATGAAAATGAAGCTCTGCAGCTTGAAATACACGCCGAACACCGCCACGGCGGTGGAAGTGAAGCCGTTGAGGATGCGGTTCATGGAATAGGTCATCACCGAGCCGATAGAGGCCATGATGATGGAGGGCACGCCCACGCCCAGAATGGAGCCGATGACGTGGCCGTGGGGACGGAAGCCGCGGAGGGAGAGATGGATCTCCTTGTTGTACTTCAGGTGGAGGAACAGACCTACCATAGCGCTGCAGAACTGGCCAAAGACGGTGGCGGCGGCGGCGCCGGCCACGCCCCAGTCCAGCAGGAAGATGCAGATGGGGTCGAACACGATGTTGACGATGGCGCCGGTCATCTGGGAGATCATGGACAGCTTGGTCTTGCCGGTGGCCTGCAGCAGACGCTCGAAATAAATGGCGGCGAAGCAGAAGGGGCAGATGCCGATGCAGATCTTCAGATAGGTGATGCCGTCGGCCACGATGGCGGCGCTGTCGCTCTGGGAGCGGATAAAGGCGCCGGAAACGGTAAAGCCCAGCACCATAAAGACCGCGGCAGCGCACATCTCCAGGAAGAAACCCTGACGGGCGGACTCGTCCACCATTTTCTGATTGTGCTCACCCAAAGACCGGGACAGCAGGGCGTTGATACCTACGCCAAGGCCGGTGGAGAAGGCGATGACCAGGTTCTGCATGGGGAAGCCCAGGGACACGGCGGTGAGGGCGTCTTCGGAAAGCTTGGCAACGAAGATACTGTCCACCACGTTGTAAAGCGCCTGCACCATCATGGAGAGCATGATGGGGATGGCCATGCTGAACAGCAGCTTGGGAATGGGCAGTACGCCCATTTTGTTTTCTGGTCTGGAAGTTTGTTCGCTCATATTCTTTTTCCTTTATTTACAGAGGTTTTGGATTGACAACTTTCTTATTATATCGGTAATATAATGGTATGTCAACGCATAGGAGGACCTTCTATGGAAGAAGATATCCGACAGCTGCAAAAACGGTTTGAAGAACTTGCCGCCCGGGCCAACGGCCGGGGTCGGTATACCTATACCCAGTTTCTCACCCTGGCAGAGCAGGACGTGCTGCAGAAAATGGAACGCCAGCTGGACGCCCCTTTTATTTGGATGGGAGGCTTTGACGGTGCCGAGCGGCGGCTAGCCTGTTTCGGCAGGGAAGAGGATATGGGTTATCCCCCGGTCAGTCCCGTCTGCTGTCTTTCCATCGCTCCCGCCAGCAAAAAGTTTGCCGGCGATCTGGGCCACCGGGATTTCCTCGGCTCGCTGATGGCGTTGGGCATCAAGCGGCAGCTTTTGGGTGATATCCACATCGTGGATGGGGTTGGCTATCTGTTCTGTCTGGAGGAGATCGCCCCCTATCTTTGCGATAATCTCATCTCGGTGGCCCGTACCACCGTCCGCTGCGAACCGTGCGAGCCGCCCGAGCAGCTGTCCCGGCCGCCTGAACCCACCGAAGTGGTGGTGGCATCCGAACGGCTGGACGCCCTCATCGCCGCCGTGTGGCGGCTGTCCCGGGCCCAGGCCCAAGAACTGCTGGAACGGGGCATGGTGTTCATTGACGGACGGCTGGTGGAGAGCCCCTCCCACACCCTGCGGGAAGGGGACACGGTGTCGGTGCGGCACCAGGGCCGTTTCCGCTACGAGGGCACTCTGCGGGAGACCAAAAAAGGCCGTCTGCGTGTGTGCGTCCGGGTTTGGTGAAAGCACTTGACATCCATTTTTTGCCGTGATAGGATGGCCACAAAGGAACCTGTCGATTGGGTAGGCGTATACGGATAGTTTTTCACATTTTCCACCGATTTTTCCACAGGATAGTGGGATGCGAGCAGAAAAAACCATATATCTTGTGTTTCGTGTAGTTGGAGGGTGCAAATATGGCCAAGAAGCGTAAACAAAACGTAAACGGTATCACCGAAGGCGTGATTTGGCAGCAGATCATGCTGTTCTTCCTGCCCATTCTGGTGGGTGCCTTTCTGCAGCAGTTGTATAACACCGCCGACGCCATGGTAGTTGGCCGGTTCGTGGGCACCGCCGCCCTTTCTGCCGTAGGCGGCACCACCAACACCATCCTCAATCTGATCATCGGCTTCTTCATCGGCCTGTCCTCGGGTGCCACCGTCATCATTTCCCAGTACTTCGGCGGCGGCGACAAGGAAGAGATCAACCGGGCGGTGCATACCGCCATCGCCCTCTCTCTGGCGGGCGGTCTGGTGCTGACGGTTTTGGGTCTGGCCACCGCGCCCTGGATGCTGCGGATGCTCAACACCCCCGCCGACGTTATGGAGTTCGCCACCCCCTACCTCCGCATCTATTTTGCCGGCACCATCGCCAACCTGTTCTTCAACGTGGGCAGCGGTATCCTGCGAGCCGTGGGCGACAGCAAAGGCCCCCTCTACGTGCTGGCTTTTTGTACCGTGCTGAATATCGCGCTGGACGTTCTGTTCGTGGCGATTCTGGATATGGCCACCTCCGGTGCCGCCATCGCCACCATTCTTGCCCAGGCGGTATCCGCCGTCATCGTTATGGTGATGGTCCACCGCAAGGGCGAGGCTCTGCGCATCCATCCCAAGGCCATCAAGCTCCACGGCGATCTGCTGATGCATATTTTCCGCATCGGTCTGCCTGCCGGTATCGGTTCGGTGATGTATGCCCTGTCCAACCTGATCATTCAGGCCGGCGTCAACGGCTTCGGTACCATGACCATCGCCTCGTGGACGGTGTTCGGTAAGATCGACTCGGTGTTCTGGATGATCATCGACTCCTTCGGTATCGCCGTCACCACCTTTATCGCCCAGAACTACGGCGCCCGCAAGATGGCCCGTGTGAAAAAGGGCGTAAAGACCTGCATCTGGCTGGCACTGATCATGACGGTGATCCTGTCGGGAGCCCTCTACCTGTTCGGCGGCGCTCTGACCGTACTGTTCACCGACGATCCCGCCGTTATGGCCCGCTCCACCGAGATCATGAAGTTTATGGTGAAATATTTCTTCACCTATCTGTTCATCGCCGTCATTCCCTCGGCCCTCCGTGCCGTGGGCGACAGTATCATCCCCATGATCATCACCGGCATCGGCGTCTGCGGCTTCCGTGCCGTTTGGGTGCTGATCATCGCCCCCATCCTGCCCTGGCAGACTCTGGAGGCCACCGTCAGCTGCTACCAGATCAGCTGGGCCCTCACCAGTATCGTCTTTGCCATCTACTACTGGAAGTTCGCCCCCATCCAGCAGCAGCTGCGGGACATCACCAAGGAAGAAGAAAAACTGGCGTAAGCTGTATAGAAAAAGAGCGCTGCCCGCGGGCAGCGCTCTTCTTTTTTGTTTTCTTACAGGGGATTGGCCGAGATCTTGGCAAATCGGCGGGGGTACTGACCCATGGTCTTGGCGGTCTTGCGGATCACCAGGATCTGGTGGGGATAATCCATACCCTGGATCTGGTATTCCTTGGCGTCCTCCAGCTTGCCGCCCAGGGCACGGATGGCGGAGCGGGCCTGCTCGATCTCCTGCTCGGCGGCCTCATTTTTGGACTTGAGGGGCAGGAACAGGCCGCCCACCTTCAAATAGGGCAGGCACAGCTCGGACAGCACGTTCAGGGGAGCCACCGCGCGGGACACCACGATGTCGAAGCTTTCCCGAACGCCCTTTTTCTGGATATACTCCTCGGCACGGCCGGTGACGGCGGTGACGGGGATGTTCTGGGCGGCGCAGCTTTCCTCGATGAATTTGATGCGCTTGCCGGTGGAGTCCAGCGGCGTGATGTCAAAGCTGGGATCGTAGCACTTCAGGGGCATGGAGGGGAAGCCGGGGCCGCAGCCGATGTCCAGGATCTTCTTACCCTGGAACTCGGTGACGGTCAGCAGGAACAGGCAGTCCAGCATGTGCCGGCGGGCGATCTCCTCGGGCTCGGTGACGGCGGTGAGGTTCATCACACGGTTTTTTTCGATGAGGGCGTCGGAAAAGCGCTCCATACGCTCCACGGCTTCGTCGGTAATGGGCAGCTGCCATTCGGCGCAGCCGTTTTTCACGATTTCGGAAAAGGTCATTTGGGTTGCTCCTCTCTGTGAGAAAGATAAACCATCAGCGCGCCCACATCGGCGGGGGAAACGCCGCTGATGCGGCCTGCCTGGCCAAGGGTCTCCGGCCGGACGGCCTGCAGCTTCTGGCGGGCTTCGGTGCGCAGGGTGCGGATGGAAAGATAGTCAATGTCGGGGGGCAGGGGGCTGTCCTCCAGGCGCCGCTGTTCTTCGATGTCCTTCAGCTGACGGCGGATGTAGCCTTCGTACTTGATCTCGATCTCCACCTGCTCGGTCACCGGGCGGGGGAGGGAAGGGGGTGCCGGGTCGATCTCGGCAAGGTCATCGTAGCACAGCTCCGGTCGGCGAAGCAGGTCGGCCAGCGACGCGCCCCGCAGGGCGATGGGGGAGGTGCCGTGGGCCGTCAAAAAGTCGTTGGTCTTGTCGTTGGGAGGCGCCACCGTCTTTTGCAGGCGCTGCACCTCGGCACGGATCTGCTCCTGCCGCTGTTCCATGGCGGCCAGCCGCACGTCGGAGATCAGTCCCACCTCGTGGCCCAGGGGCATCAGGCGGCTGTCGGCGTTATCCTGCCGACAGATCAGCCGGTACTCGCTGCGGGAGGTCATCATGCGGTAGGGTTCGTTGGTACCGCGGGTCACCAGATCGTCGATGAGGGTGCCGATGTAGCCGTCCCGGCGCTTGAGGACGAAGGGCGGCTTGCCCTGGAGCCAGCGGGCGGCATTGATGCCCGCCACAAGGCCCTGACCGGCGGCCTCCTCGTAACCGGAGCTGCCGCACAGCTGACCGGCGCACCACAGACCGGGGATATCCCGGTAATGGAGGGTGTGGTCCAGCTGCAGGGGATCGATGCAGTCGTACTCGATGGCGTAGCCCGGGCGCAGGATGTGCACCTGCTCCAGACCGGGAATGGTCCGCAGGAAACTGCGCTGGACATCCTCCGGCAGGGAGGAGGACATACCCTGTACATAGTACTCGTCGGTGTCGCCGCCGCAGGGTTCCAGGAACAGCTGGTGCCGTCCCTTCTCGGGGAAGCGCACCACCTTGTCCTCGATGGACGGACAGTAACGGGGACCGGTGCCCACGATCTCACCGCAGTACAGAGGGGAGCGGTGGAGGGAGCCACGGATGATCTCATGGGTCTCCTCGGTGGTATAGGTCAGCCAGCAGGTGACAACGTTGACCGCTTCTTCGGTGCGGTCAAAGGCGAATCCCAGCTCGCCGTCGTCGCCCGGCTGGGGGGTCATTTTGGAAAAATCCAGGCTCTTGCCCGACACGCGGGCGGGGGTGCCCGTCTTGAACCGGCGCAGCTGCAGGCCCAGTTTTTCCAGACAGGGGGTGAGGCTGTCGGCCGCGTACATACCGTCGGGACCCATGCTGCGGACTACCTCGCCGGTGAAGGTCTTGGTACCCAAAAAAGTGCCGGTGCAGAGGACCACGGCCCTGCAGTCGTAGCGGCCGCCGCCCACCGTTCGGATGCCGCAGACGGCACCGCTGTCATCGGTGAGGATCTCGCCGCATTCGCCCTGGGCCAGATCCAGGTTGTCGCAATGCTCCAGAACTTTGCGCATATAGGCCCGGTAGCCCATGCGGTCGGACTGGGCACGGGGGGAGTACACCGCCGGGCCTTTGCCCCGATTGAGCATACGGAACTGCAGGCAGGTGGCGTCGGCAGCCCGGGCCATTTCGCCGCCCAGGGCGTCGATCTCACGGACCAGCTGGCCCTTGGCGGTGCCGCCGATGGAGGGGTTGCAGGGCAGATTGCCGATGCCCTCCAGGCTGGTGCACAGGCAGAGGGTGCGGCTTCCCAGCCGCGCGGCGGCCAGAGCGGCCTCGATGCCGGCGTGACCGGCACCCACCACCACGATATCATATTGTCCGGCGAAAAAATCCAGCATGGGTCAAAATACCGTCCAATCCGTATAGAATAATAACGAAATTACAAAGCGTAATCAAATGGCATATTACAGATAGTAGTAGCAGAGGCGGATATTACTTTCTGCGTTTCTTGCTCTTGCGCTCTTCCTTGAGATTGTTGACCACGGCTTCGGCGCGGATCTCCTCCAGCGCCTTCTTTCTGGCCTTACGGTCAAAGTACAGCACGATGAGGAAACCGCCGAAAAAGAGGATGGCGCCCAGCGTCACCAGAACGGAGGACAGAGTGCCCTCGACCTTCTGGGAGGCCAGGATCATCACCACACCGACAATAGCGGTCATGTAATATTTCCAGACGTCCTTCAGTGCTTCCTTGTTGCTGGTCTGATTTTTCTTCTGTTCATTCATAGCAAATACTCCTTACCGGTGGGTGTCTTTCTTTTCCCGGAGATGTCGGATGATGGTGACGATGCCCGACACCACCATACCGGCACCGATGATGCCCAGAATGATGTTGCCCAGCAGGTCGTCAAACTGGCCGCGGAAGGCCAGCACGATAATAAACACGCCCAAAGCGGTGGCGCAGAGATAGGCGAACAAATTGCGTTTCGGCATATGCATAACGGGGGTCCTCCTTTTATTTACCAACACAGAATCGGCCGAAGATCTCGTGAGCAAGGTCGGCCGAGGCAGTCTCGCCGGTGATCTGACCCAACAGGTTCACCGCCCGCTCGGCATCGCTCAAAAAGGCGTCGGCGGTCAGTCCCATCCGGGCGGCAGCCATGGCGTCGGCCAGCGCGTCGGCGGCTTCTTCCATCAGCCGGGCCTGCCGTGCCGAGGTCACCAGAACGTCGTCCGGCTTGGGGGCCAGACCGGAAAGCCAGTCGGCCAGCGCCTCCACCTGTTCGTCCTTTGCGGACAGAGAGAAAACTTCCTTCCAGGGGTGGCCCTGCTTCACATCCTCCGCCCAGGGGGGGAGGGCGGACACCAGATCGGTCTTGTTGAGCACCAGCACGGCGTTGTCGCAGACGTCCGCCAGCAGCAGAGCGTCCCAGTCCTCATCGGACAGCACGTCGGACACATCCAGTACGCAAAGCACCGCCTGGGCGCTTTGGGCAGCCTGCCGTGCCCGTTCCACGCCGATGCGCTCGGCCTTGGACTCGGTGTCCCGCAGACCGGCGGTATCCAGAATGCGGATGGGGGCGCCCTTCACCGAGATCACCTGTTCCAGCACGTCACGGGTGGTGCCGGCCTCGTCGGTGACGATGGCCTTCTGGCTGCCCGCCAGAGCGTTGAACAGGGTGGACTTGCCGGCGTTGGGGCGGCCGATGATGGCCACCGGCACACCTTCCCGGATGAGGCGGCCCCGCTGGAATCCCTGATGCAGGGAGCGCAGCGCCCGTTCACCCTCGGTCAGCACGTCGACGGCTTTTTCATATTCAAAAGGATCCAGATCCTCGTCGGTATAATCGCACACGGCGTAAAAATGGGCCAGCAGGGAAAGGGTCTGCTCCCGGATGGCCTTCACCCGGCTACCAACGCTGCCTTCCAGCTGCTGAACGGCGGCTTTGGCGCCCAGCTCCGACTGGGAGTGGATCAGGTCGGCCACCGCCTCGGCCTCGGTGAGGTCCAGACGTCCCGACAAAAAGGCCCGTTTGGTGAACTCGCCGGGAGGGGCGGGAACGGCGCCCAGCGCGAAGCAGTGATCCAGCATGGCGGCCACCACCGCCTGGGAACCGTGGCAGTACACCTCCGCCAGGTCCTCGCCGGTATAGGAATTGGAGGCAGAGAAGCAGGCGGCGAGACAGAGGTCGATGGTCGCGCCGTCCTTTGCCAGCAGGCGGCCGTAGTGCATATGGCGGCGCTGCCGCTGGCTCACCGGGAGACCGGACTTGGGCTTGAAAATGCCGTCCAGCACCGAAAAGGCCTCCGGGCCGGAAAGGCGCACGATGGCGATGGCGCAGGGCATGCTTCCGCTGGAACACGTCGCGATGGTGCTTGCCACAGACATCCCTCCTCGTAGACACAAATTTTCTATTATCTTATCATACCATAATTTTTTCCCTTTTGGAACAGTTTGTGCGGTTGCTTTTTGGGAAAAAATCGTTATAATTTAAAGTAATACCATACAAAGAAGAAGTTTGGAGGCACATTCCAATGAAAAAGTTTTTCTCTGAGTTCAAAACCTTTATCTCCCGCGGCAACGTGGTAGACATGGCCGTCGGTGTCATCGTTGGCGGCGCTTTTGGTAAGATCACCAACTCTCTGGTCAACGACGTCATCATGCCCGCCGTGTCCATGCTGCTGGGCGGCGTGGATTTCACCGCCTGGAAGATCGTCCTGAAGGAAGCTGTCACCGAAGTGGGCGCCGACGGCGCCGTGGTGGAGACCGCCGCCGAAGTGGCCATCAAGTACGGCAACCTGATCGCCGTTATCGTGGACTTCCTGATCCTGGCTTTCTCCGTGTTCTGTATGGTCAAGGCCATCAACACCATGCGTGAAAAGGCCGAGGCAATGAAGAAGAAGGAAGAGGAAGAAGCCGCTCCTCCCGCCGATCCCGAGCCCTCCAACGAGGAAAAGCTGCTGGCCGAGATCCGCGATTTGCTGAAGAAGTAAACCTTTGGTACATCCTGACCGTGACCGGGTCTCCGGTCACGGTTTCTTTTTGAGGAACAGACCTGTATGAAAATGATAAAAAACTGTTTTCTGTTTGCCCGGGATCCCGCTGTGGGCAGGAAAAAAGCCTTCTGGCTGTGGAACGGCGGCTGTGTGGTGCTGCTCGCCCTTCTGGTGGGCGTGATGGCCCTGCGGCTGGCCTGCGGTGACCATAACGGCACCTATTTCCCGGCCTATTTTCACAGTTTTGCCCTGCTGCCGGGAAACCTTCTGCCGCCGCTGCTGCTGATTTTGACCCTGTGGCTGCTGCTGGGCCGGGCGTGGGCAGGATTTTTGCTGGGCGGCTTGGTCTCTCTGGGATTCCCGCTGACCGGCTACTATGTGCTGCGCTTCCGCAACGAGCCGCTGACTCCCGACCTGCTGCAGTTTCTGCGGGAGGCCGTGTCCATTTCCGCCACCGCCAAATATGATCTGACTCCCGACGGCCCCGTCTGGGCGGCCCTTGCGCTGCTGTTGGGGGGCACGGTATTTCTGGCGCTGGCCGTCCGGGGGAGACCCCGGCCCCGGGCGCTGTTCTGGCTGCCCGTCATAGTGGCGCTGCTGCTGGAGCCGGCCTGCCGGGACAACGGGCGGTATGCCGCCGCGCTGGGAACGGTAGCCGACCCCTATTCGGCCACCCACACCTATATCGCCCGGGGATTCTGGTACCCCTTTCTTCACGGCCTGCTGGCAGAGGAGGAAGAACTGCTGATCCTGCCGGAACCGTCGGAAGAACAGCAGGAGCAGGAGGCCCCTCCTCCCACCGCGGAGGAGCTTTTGGCCCGGTATACCGACAGCGCCATCCCCGAAGAGCGCAAGATCGACCTTCTGGTCTTTCAGCGGGAGGCCTATGTGGACTTTTCGGTGTATGACGTGGAAGGTATGGACTGGAGCTGCTACGATCTGTATCACCAGCTGCAGGCGGAAAGCTACTCCGGAACGCTGGTGACCAATATTTTCGCCGGCGGCACCGTGGATACCGAACGGTGCGTGCTCACCGGCCTGTATCGGGTGGGCGATCTGCCGGAAACGGGCGATCTCAACAGCTACGTGCGGTATCTCAAGGAGCAGGGCTATACGGTGGAGGGCTGCCATCCCTGCTATGAGTGGTTTTACGACCGAAAGACCATAAACGCCCGGCTGGGATTTGACCGGTACCGGTTCAGCGAGGACACTTTCTCCGAACTGTCCGGCCAAGTGGTGGCCTATGACGATATTTTGATGCCGGTGGTGTGGGAGATGTATCAGGAAAAAACCGCCGACGGCACGCCCTACTTCGGCTACCACGTCACCTATCAGGGCCACGGCCCCTATACCGCCACCTGGGTACAGTGGCCGGGTGCCCATTTTGCCGAAGGGGCGCTGGAAGGGGAGCCCTGCAACATCTTCAACAACTATCTGGGCAGCCTGCGGGACAGCGATGTGCAGCTGATGTGGCTGGTGGAAAACCTGCGGAACAGCGACCGCCCGGCGGCGCTGCTGGTGTACGGCGACCACAAGCCCTGGCTGGGTGATCAGCAGGAGGTCTACAAAGATCTGGGGATCAGCCTGGATCTGGGCACCGAGGAGGGCCTGCTCAACTATCTCACCACCCCCTATCTGCTGTGGATCAATCCCGCCGCCGAGGCGCTGCTGGGAAAAGAGATCCGCGGCACCGGCCCCGCCGTTTCTCCCTGTTACCTGATGAATCTGGTTTTTGAGCAGTTGGGCTGGGAGGGCAACGCCTTTTCCAAACTGATGGATGACTATCGGCAGGTGATGCCGGTGATCAGCACTGTGGGACGCTACGTGGTGGACGGGCGCCTGGTGAGCGCCATCCCGGAAGAGCGGCAGGCCATGGCCCAGGAGTTCCTCTCGGTTCAGGATCTGTGGAAGCATCGCTTTCTGCAATAAATAGAGACTGCCTTTTGCGAAAAGGCGGTCTTTTTTTACCGTTTGTAATGATGTAGGATACATTTTACGGAGCGTTATTTGCCTGAAAGGCGAAATGAAACAAATAGGTATATATATGTATAAAATAGAAACACAAAACACCGGCTTTTTGCAAAAAAGACCGATTCCAATTTTCGCCAACCGACTTTGACAGGTTTTTCGATTTCCCGATGGTATTCTAAAAGAAAACGAAGGGAAGTGAAAGCCTATGGCCATGCCCTGGCGACAGCAGGCCAAACAATTGCAGGAGTTCCGCCGCATCCCCATCCGACAGATCCGCAAAAACCCCTATCAGCCGCGTAAAATTTTTGACCCACAGGCGCTGCAGAGCCTGGCGGAAAGCATCCGCCAGTACGGTATCATCACGCCGCTCACCGTGCGGCAGGTGGGGGAGGACTTTGAACTGGTGTCGGGAGAGCGGCGTCTGCGGGCCGCTGCCATGGCGGGACTGACGGTGGTGCCCTGCTACATCCTGTCGGTAGACGACCAGCAGAGCGCGCTGATGGCGCTGCTGGAAAACCTTCAGCGCAAGGATCTGGATTGCTTCGAGGAGGCCCTCTTTCTCCGGCGGCTGTGCTCGGAGTTCCACATGACCCAGCAGGAGGCCGCCCAGCGGGTGGGCAAGACCCAGAGCGCCGTGGCCAACAAGATCCGCCTGCTGCGGCTGTCGCCTGCCACCGTGGAGATCATCCGCTCCAGCGGTCTCACCGAGCGGCACGCCCGCGCGCTCCTTCGGCTGGAGGAGGAGGCCGCCCGCTTCGCCGCTGCCGAGGAGATGGGCAGGCGGCACATGACGGTGGCCCAGGCGGAAGCCTATGTCCAGCGGCTCATCGAAGAAAAGCCACGCCCCCGGCGGCAGGGGCTCATCCGGGATGTGCGCCTGTTCTGCAACACGGTGGACCGGGCGGTGCAGCTCATGCGGGAAAGCGGCCTGCAGGCCCGCGTGGAGCGGCGGCAGGAAGGGGAGGACCTCATCCTCACGGTGTACGTACCCGCCGCCATGATTTCCAAAAAGTCATAAACGTTTCACGTGAAACACCCGTCCTTTGGGCGGGTGTTTTGCATTTCAGCGCAAAGAGAACTTGCAAATCCACAAAAGCAAGTATATAATAGGAACATCTGTAAAATCTCTATGAGAAAGGGGCGTGCGCCATGGCAAAGATCATCGCCGTCGCCAACCAAAAGGGCGGTGTGGGCAAGACCACCACAGCCGTCAACCTGGCCTGCTGCGTCGCGGCAAAGGGCAAAACCGTGCTTTTGTGCGACTTTGACCCCCAGGGTAATGCCAGTTCGGGCGTGGGTGTCACCGCCCAGCCGGGCAAAAGCGTCTATGATTGCATCGTTGGCGGTGTGTCCGCCGCCGATTGCCTGGTGCGCACCAAATACTGCACCGTGCTGCCTGCCGACATCCGTCTGGCGGCGGCCGAGGTGGAGCTGGCCGACCTTCCCCGCCGGGAACGCAGGCTGAAGGAGGCGCTGGACACCGTAAAGGATCAGTTTGATTACGTGTTCATCGACTGTCCCCCCAGCCTGGGTCAGCTCACCGTCAATGCGCTGACCGCCTGTGACACCGTGCTGGTACCCATGCAGTGCGAGTACTACGCGCTGGAGGGCCTGTCCCAGTTGGTGTCCTCCATCCGCATGGTCAAGCGGTCATCCAACCCCAACATCGACATCGAGGGCATCGTCCTCACCATGTACGACAGCCGCACCAATCTGACCATCCAGGTGGCGGAAGAGGTGAAAAAATACTTCGGAAACAAGGTTTTCAAGACGGTCATCCCCCGCAACGTGCGCCTTTCCGAGGCGCCCAGCCACGGTATGCCGGTGATCGCCTATGACCGCCTGTCCCGCGGCGCCGTGGCCTACAGCGCCGTGGCGGAAGAATTTCTCAAACGAGGAGGGAACCGGTAATGGCCAAAGGAAAAGGTCTGGGCCGCGGCCTGGAAGCCATCTTTGCCGAGGAAGTACCCGAGGTGAACAACACGCCGGTGGGTATCCGCCTGTCCGACATTGAACCCAACCCCCGGCAGCCCCGACGGGACTTTGACCCCGTAGCGCTGGAAGAACTGGCACAGTCCATCCGGGAAAACGGCGTCATCACCCCCATCACCCTGCGCAAAACGGGAGATACCTATCAGATCATCGCCGGTGAACGCCGCTGGCGCGCCAGCCGTCTGGCCGGTCTAACCGAGATCCCCGCCATCGTGCTGGACGTGGACGAAAACACCGCCTACGCCCTGGCGCTGATCGAAAACCTGCAGCGGGAAGACCTGAACCCCATGGAAGAAGCCGAAGGCTACCGCCGGCTGACCCAGGAGCTGGGCCTCACCCAGGAGCAGGCCGCCCAGCGGGTGGGCCGCTCCCGTCCCGCCGTGGCCAACGCCCTCCGTCTGCTGACGCTGCCGCAGTCGGTGTCCGCCCTGCTGCGGGACAAGCAGCTGTCCGCCGGCCACGCCCGGGCGCTGCTGCCGCTGGAGAGAGAGGAGGTCATGCTGAACGCTGCGCGAACCATTTTGGAGCAGCAACTGTCCGTTCGGCAGACCGAAACGCTGGTCAAACAGCTGCTGAAAGAGCCCAAGGACAAACCCGCAAAGACCCCGGACATCTACGTGCAGGATCTGGAGCGGGCCATGCAGTCCCTCATCGGTCACAAGGTGACCATCAAGCACGGTGAGAAAAAGGGCAAGATCACCATTGAATATTACGGAAACGAGGACCTGGAGGCCGTCTGTGAGGCGCTGAAGGGCATTCGCACCGCGAAAACCGCGGAATAATAGGAGGAAAACCACTATGCTGGATATCAGACGTATTAAGGAAAACCCCGAAGAAGTGATCGACCTGCTGGCTCGCAAGGGCAAGGACGCCCGTGAGACCATCGAGCGCATTCTGGAGCTGGACAACCAGCGCCGTGTTCTGGTCAGCGAGACCGACAACCTGAAGGCCAAGCAGAACGCCGTGTCCAAGCAGATCCCCGCCATGAAGAAGGCCGGTCAGGACACCGCTCCCGTCTTTGCCGAGATGAACGCCCTCAAGGAGACCATCAAGGAAAACGACGGCAAGATCTCCGTCATCGAGGCCGAATACAAGGACCTGATGCTGGGTCTGCCCAACCTGCCCGATCCCGACCTGCTGCCCGGCGGCAAGGAGAACAACCAGCCCCTGCGCTATTTCGGCGAGCCTCATACCTTTGACTTCGAGCCCAAGAACCACGTCGACCTGTGCACCGGCCTGAACCTGATCGACTACGAGCGCGGCGTCAAGATGGGCGGCAACGGCTTCTGGTGCTACAAGGGCATGGGCGCCCGTCTGGAGTGGGCTCTGCTGAACTACTTCATCGACACCCACATCGCCGACGGCTATGAGTTCATCCTGCCCCCCCATATGCTGGAATACCAGTGCGGCGTTACCGCCGGCCAGTTCCCCAAGTTCGCCGACGAGGTTTATAAGATCGCCAACCCCACCAACGAGGGCCGTGTCCACTACATGCTGCCCACCGCCGAGGCCGCTCTGGCTTCCTACTTCCGCGATGAGATGCTGAAGGAGAGCGATCTGCCCGCCAAGATGTTCGCCTATACTCCCTGCTTCCGCCGTGAGGCCGGTTCCTACCGTGCCGATGAGCGCGGCATGGTCCGCGGCCACCAGTTCAACAAGGTGGAGATGTTCCAGTTCACCACTCCCGAAGGCTCCGACGCCGCCTTCGACGAGCTGGTCACCAAGGCCGAGGCTCTGGTGAAGGGTCTGGGCTTCCACTTCCGTACCGTTAAGCTGGCCGCCGAGGACTGCTCTGCCTCCATGGCCCGTACCTATGATATCGAGATCCAGATCCCCTCTATGAACGGCTATAAAGAGGTCTCCTCTGTGTCCAACGCCCGTGACTACCAGGCCCGCCGCGGCAACATCCGCTTCAAGCGTGAGGCCACCGGCAAGCCCGAGTTCGTCCACAC
The DNA here is from genome assembly GCA_017559995.1 of Clostridia bacterium. Classification (GTDB taxonomy): domain Bacteria; phylum Bacillota; class Clostridia; order Oscillospirales; family Butyricicoccaceae; genus UBA4644. The sequence goes on from JAFYPP010000017.1 coordinate 27,955, forward strand.
CCTGAACGGTTCCGGTCTGGCCACCAGCCGTATCCTGCCCGCTCTGGTGGAGCAGAACCAGCTGCCCGACGGCTCCGTCAAGGTTCCCGAGGTGCTGCAGAAGTACCTGGGCGGCCTGGAAGTGCTGAAGAAGGAGATCTGATATGCCCAAAATGCGTCGGCACGACCGAGCCGCCTCTGTGGAGAAGGCTTGGGAAATTCTGGAAAACGCGGAGTTCATGACCCTGTCCATGATGGGCGCCGAGGGCGTGCCTTACGGCGTGACCCTGTCCTTTGCCCGGGTGGGGGAGAGCCTGTATTTCCACTGCGCCAACCAGGGTTATAAGCTGGACAGCCTGCGGAAAAATCCCGCCGTCTGCGCCACCGCCGTCCGGCAGCAGCGCACAAAGGCCGAGGAGTTCACCGTAGCCTTTGAGAGCGCCGTGGCCTTTGGCACTGCCTGTGAGGTCACCGAGCAGGAGGAGCGGGTGCGCGGTCTGCTGGCCATCTGTAAAAAGTACGCTCCCGAGAATCCCGGCGCCGGCGAATACGTGGCCCGGTATCCCGAGGTCAGCGTCTGGCGTGTCGATGTGACCGACATTTCCGGCAAGATCCACGATTGATTTCCTGCGGGGTCTGTGTTACAATGGACCCCGCTCGTTTGGAGAGATGGTCGAGTGGTTGAAGGCTCCGGTCTTGAAAACCGGCGATATGCGAGTATCCGTGGGTTCGAATCCCACTCTCTCCGCCAAATAACAAAACCGCCCAAAGGGGCGGTTTTTGTTATTTCGGCATGGATGTTTGTAGAGTGGGATTCGAAAGGCAATGCCAAAACGAATAGTTTAGATAAAATATTACAATTCGTATTCATCGTTTACATAAAAACGGCGGGGAAACTCCCCGCCGCTGTGTTTTTATACGGTTTTCAGTTACTCCTCGATCTCCTCCACCGAGATCATCTCGGTGTCGAAGCTGACCTCCCAACGGGGATAACCGCGCTGGCTGTCCTCCACCTCGCCCCGCTGGTTGTCGTAGGGGTCGTAGCGGAAGAAGTTGCTCTGAGGCTCAAAGTCAGCCATATAGGTATTGGTGGTGACGGTGCGGTACACATCCAGATTGCCGAAGTAGTGGTTGTGGCGCTCCGTGGCACCGGCGCGGAAGGCACTGCCGCCAAAGGAGCAGTCGGCAAACATCCAGCCGTGAGGCGCCACATAGAACATGGCCCAGTCGTGCATACCCACGCTTTCGGGGTCGGCCACGTGGCCGCTCTGCCACTTGGCAGGAATGCCGGCGCAGCGGCACAGGGTGATAAAGGTCAGCGCCTGCACACCGCAGTCGCCTCGCAGGGTACGCAGACAGCTGTCGGGGATGGCGGAACAGACGAAATAATCGGGCATGAAGCTGTACTTCACGTTCTTGGTAACGTAATCGTAGATGGCACGGGCCTTGGCGATGGGATCGGTGAGGCCGGCCGTGATTTCGGCGGTGAGGGCCTTGATGTAGGGGGTAAAGACGATATGGGGCTCCATCTCACCGGTAAAGAACTCGGGCTGGACGGGGTCGGCCTTGATCTTGGCGGGATCCACATAAGGCGCCACGTGCTTATAGGAATACTCCACCCAGAAGGGATGGTTTTCGGTCATGGTTTCTTCCCAATGGATGGAAGCGGTATCCACATCGCCGGCGCAGATGTGGGTAGGCTCGCCGTAGCAATCCACGATCTCCAGCTCACTCTGCTGGATGCAGTCGGCGGGCAGGGGGATAAAGACACGGTAGGTCTCGCCGGGGACGAAGAACTCATCCTTCACCTGTACGGTGTGGCGAATGGTGATGCGGGCGGCCATCTTGCCCTTTTCCTGCATGATCTTCATGCAGCGGTTCAGACGGCCGGTACGGTCCAGCAGCTCGTGGCTGGTGGTTTCGGTCACAGGCTCCTTGGGCAGGCGGGCGGCAAACTCCGGATCCTTGCGCAGGGTGCCGAAGAAGGAGGAGAACAGATGCTCCACGCCCTCGATGAAGATCCAGGTGATGCGGCCGTTATCCATGTAGGCTTCCAGTTCCTCCATGGTGAAATCGGGGATCTCCTTCTGCACGCGGGCAAGACCCTCTTCCTTGGTATAGGGGAACTGGCGGGGCAGGCGCACCATGATCTCCCGCTGGGCCTCCAGATTGTACTTCATGCAGGTGGGGGTGGTGGGGTCGGCCAGCATGGTATCAATGATGCGGATGGCGCGGGTGAAATAGCCGGCCTCCTTCAGATGCTGAACCTGTTCGGGAAGACCGATGCCGGAATATGCAAAATAATGATTCTGGTTCATAGGAATGACCTCCTTTTGGGTTACTTCGATTGTAAGCCCGGGGTAAAAGCTTGTCAAGGTTTCCCCGGGCGTGGTATACTGAAAAAAGAAACGGAGGGATCCCCATGAGCAAGCAAACCACCCTGTGCTATATCGAAAAGGACGGCTGCTACCTGATGCTCCACCGGATCAAAAAGGAGCAGGACGAAAACCGCGACAAATGGATCGGCATCGGCGGCAAGTTCGAGCAGGGGGAAAGTCCCGAGGAATGCGTCCTCCGGGAGGCGAAGGAGGAGACCGGCCTCACCCTCACCGACTACCGTTACCGGGGCATCGTCACCTTTGTGTCCGACGTGTGGCCCTGTGAGTATATGCACCTGTTCACCGCCACCGGGTTTGAAGGCGACATCAAAGAGTGCGACGAGGGCGTGCTGGAATGGCTGCCCAAGGATAAGCTGTACGGTCTGCCCATGTGGGCGGGGGATAAGATCTTTCTGGATCTGCTGGACGCGGGCGCGCCCTTCTTTTCCCTCAAGCTGGTATACGAAGGGGAGACCCTGGCCTATGCCGCCCTGGACGGAAAACAACTGGAGACATAAAAAAGAGAGGCCTTTGCCTCTCTTTTTTCTTTATTCAAAACAGAACTGCAGACCGGCCTTCAGCGCCTCGTTGAAAAAGGTCCAGTTGTGCATACGGTCGGGGACCTCCCGGGAGGTGATGTTCCAGCCCAAAGCCTCCATTTGTCCGGGGAAGGCCCGGTTGGTCTCCACGAAAATATCCTGGGCGCCCCAGATGGTAAACAGGCGGGGCTTTTTGGCCGCGGCGGCGTTCTTTTCCGCCAGGGCGAGAATATCGTGGTCGGGGTTCCAGCTGCCCGCCGGGCCGAACACCGCGTCAAAGTCCCGGGCCACCGGCTCGCCAAAGGCTCGGCGGAAGGGGTCGGCGTCGGTGCCGTCCCGCCACTCGGCGGTCATGTACCGCTTCATGTCCAGACAGGCGGGGGAGAAGGCGGCGCAGGCGGCGTAGTTTTCCGGATAGGTGAGGGCGGCATTCAGGGCGCCGTAACCGCCCATGGAGGTACCCATGATATAGGTGTCCTCCGGCGCGGCCGACACCCGGAACACATCCCGGACGATCTTGGGCAGATCCCGGGTGAGGTAGGTGAAGAACTTCTGGCCCTGCGCCATGTCGGTATAATAGCTGCGCTGTCCGTCGGGCAGCACGAAGAGCACGTGGTAGCTGCGGCACCAGTCGGCCAGCATGGTATAGTTGATAAAGTTGTCCGCCCGGCCCTGCAGTCCGTGGAGCAGATAGCACACCTTGCGGGGCGGCTCCTTGGAAAAGTTGTTGGCCGCCACAAAGCAGACGGTGGTCTCCATATCCAGCGCGGTGGAATAGACGTTACCCTGTAAGATCATGTGAATAGGCTCCTTTTTGATTGCTTGGTGCCATTATAGCACGAAAACTTGTTTTGTGGCGGGATATTTGCTAAAATGATGGAAAAAAGGAGGGAACGGGATGCATTTTGCCTATCTTCTGCGGTGCGCCGACGGCACGCTGTACGGCGGCTACACCACCGATCTGCAAAAGCGGCTGGCCGCCCACAACAGCGGCAAAGGGGCAAAATACACCCGCTGCCGCCTGCCGGTGGAGCTGGTGTGGTGGGAGGAGCACCCCACCAAGGAGGCCGCCATGTCCCGGGAATGGCAGGTCAAGCACCTCACCCGGGAGCAAAAACTGGAATTGATCGCCCAAAAAGACGGCGAAAAGAAATAAAAGCGACAGGAAACTCCTGTCGCTTTGTTGTTTTCAGCAGGCGGTACCGATGGACTGGCCCATCTGCACCGGCACTTCCTCGCCCCGGAGGGAAGCCTCCAGCAGCCGGGGGGAGAGGGCGGCGCGGTCCTTTTCCAGCAGCAGGATCACCGTGCTGCCGCCGTAGAGGAACATACCCTTTTCCTGACCCCGTCGAATGGGACCGGCGCCGTGGTGGTTGAGGATCTTGCCCACCAGCATGGCGCCCACTTCCACCTGGGTCACCAGACCGAAATGGTCGGTGTTCAGCACGGTCAGCTCCCGGCAGTTCTGGGTGAACACCGGGCCGGCGGCCAGCGCCACCGGGCGGACGGTGTGCAGTTTGCCCGGGAGGAAACGGTTTTCTCCCTTGTGGCCGTCGTCCAGATAGCAGTAGCGGTGGTAGTGGTGGACGCACAGGCGGAACACCAGACAAAGGCCGTCCCGGTACCGCTTGGCCAGATGTTCATCCTCCAGCAGATCGGGGAGGGTGTAACGGCTCTGCTTCACCGGCAGGACGGTGTCGCCGTCGATGGGATACACCGACAGCAGGCCGTCGCAGGGGGCGATAAGGGACTCGGGTCTGCCGTCAATGGGCCGCAGCGGCTCCCGGATCTTGCGGGTGAAGCAATCGTTGAAGCACCGCAGATCGTCGGCGTAAAACTCGTTGAGGTCAATGTTGTTCTTTTTTACAAAAGGCCGGATCAGCGGCTTGGACATGGGAGAGTCCAGAAACTTGCCGGACATTTTGGACACCGGGCGGCAGGTGAGGGGTTTCAGCAGCATGCGGCCGGTGCGGGTGTGGTACAGGAACCGCAGGGCGCGGTCGTCGTGACGCTTGCGTTTGTGAACGCGGCAGCGCATGGGCGGTCGCTCCTTTCGTCAGTTGGCGTGAAAGATGTTGAGAACGCTGTCGGCGGAAGAGGCCAGCGTCGCGATCACCAGCATCACCGCCAGAATGAGGATGCCGACGGCCATCATGCCCAGAATGCCGTTGATACCCGGCTTGGGCACCTGCATCCTGGAAACAAAGGCCACGGCGGTCAGCAGGGCCACGGCGATGTAGACCAGGCTGATGTCGGCGGCGGTGATATACTGTGCCAGCATCACCAGAGGGAAGATGAGGGAGGCGGTGGTCACCGGCAGGCCGGTATAATACTTGCGGACGCCGCCTTCGGTCTTTTGCCGTTCCTCTTCGGTGACGTTGAAATAGGCCAGGCGGATCAGCGCCGCCAGCACGTACAGCAGCAGAACGGCGAACAGCACCAGCGCGCCGATGGCGAAAAACCAGCGGTCACGGTACAGATCGGCAATGGACTGCAGGTAGCTGGAGTCCAGAATCAGCGCGCCGCCGATACAGGCGGGCAGCACGCCAAAGGCCACCAGATCGGACAGCGAGTCGATCTGGATGCCGTAGTTGCGCTCCATATCGGTGCGGTCCTTTTTGGTGCGGGCCACCTTGCCGTCAAAGGCGTCGCAAAAGCCGCAGAACATCAAAAAGAAGCAGGCCATAAAGGGATGGCCTTCACCGGCCAGCGCCACCACGATACCGGTGCAGGCGCTCAGCAGGGACAGATAGGTCAGAATAGTCGTATAATCATAAAACCCGATCATGGGGATCAGCCTCCGTATCAGAATAGGTCTATTATATCAAATTCTAAAAGCAATTTGTGAATAAATTGTGAACGGAAGCAAAAATTAACGGTTTTTCTTACCTGTCCGCTCTTGCGGCGCGCCCGTTCCTGGGGTATGATGGACAAAACGGCCAAAGGAGGGGTGTTTCTGTACCGTTATTATCTGTATCACAAGCCCTTCGGCTGCGTCACCGCCCGACGGGACGACCGCTATCCCACGGTGATGGACGCCTTTGCCGGCCTGAACAACCCCGACCTGTCGCCGGTGGGGCGGCTGGACCGGGAGACCGAGGGCCTGCTGCTGGTCACCGACGACGGTATGTTCAACCGCCGCATGACCCGGCCGGAATACGGCAAGGAAAAGACCTACACCTTCACTGTCATGGGCGACCTCACCGAGGAAAAGCGCGCCCTGCTGGAGGCGGGCGTCCTGCTCAACGGGGAGGATATCCCCACCGCCCCCGCCCGCATCACCGTCACCGGGAAAAGCACCCTTGGAGCGGTGCTGCCTCACCTGCACCCCGAGGTGCGGGAAAAATCCGCCCACAACCCTCCGGAGCGGACGGTGACCTTCGGCACCATCGTCATCACCGAGGGCCGCAACCGGCAGATCCGCCGGATGATGAAGGCGGTGCGCTGTCTGGTGCTGCAGCTCAAACGGGTCAAAATGGGGGAATATGCCCTCCCGGAGGATCTGTCGGCAGGGGAGTGGGTGGAAATTTTCCCTCAACCGGAGGGCAATCGTTGACAAGCGGCCCCAAAAGAGGTATTTTAGAATAGATGAGGTATGGGCTTGCCCATCCCGTCAAAGAGATAAGAGAAAGAGGTAATCCAAACATGAAGAAGTTTTCTGTCAAGACCATCGTTGCCATCGGCATCGGTGCCGCACTGTTCTTTGTGCTGGGCCGTTTCGTTTCCATCCCCAGCCCCGTCCCCAACACCACCATTAACGTGCAGTACGGTCTGCTGGCCTTTATGTCCATTATCTATGGCCCCATCGCCGGCGCTCTGATCGGCCTGATCGGCCACGCCCTCATCGACTTCAGCTTCGGCTGGGGTATCTGGTGGAGCTGGGTGCTGGCTTCCGCCGCCTTCGGTGCCCTGATGGGTATCGCCGGCACCACCCGTAAGCTGCGCTGCGAGATCGGCAAGGAGTCCATCCTGCCCTTCAACGTCTGCCAGGTCATCTGCCACATCTTCAGCTGGGGCGTCATCGCTCCCGCTCTGGACATCGCCATCTATCAGGAGCCCATGGAGAAGCTGTTCGCCCAGGGTCTGATGGCCGGTGTCGGCAACGCCGTTACCACCGCCATCGTCGGCACTCTGCTGTGCGTGGCTTACGCCGCTGCCAAGCCCAAGGCCGGCAGCCTGAACAAGGAAGACTAAACCATCATACCATCCTTCGAGGGCAGGCTGCGGCCTGCCCTTGCCCGTGGGAGGGAATCTTTTGGAAAAAGATAGCATTATTTCTTTTGAAAACTTCGGTTTTCAGTATACCGCCCAGGCGGAGCCTACCCTGTACGACATCAATCTGAAGATCCGTAAGGGGGAAAAGGTGCTCATCGCCGGTCCCTCCGGCTGCGGCAAATCCACCCTGGCCCACTGCATCAACGGCCTGATCCCCGCCTCCTATGAGGGCAAGATCACCGGCAGCCTCACGGTGGCCGGACAGGATGCCGTCAAGCTGGGCCTGTTCGGCCTCAGCCGCATCGTTGGCACCGTCCTGCAGGACTCCGACGGTCAGTTCATCGGCCTCACCGTGGCCGAGGATATCGCCTTCTCTCTGGAGAACGACTGCGTGGAACGGGAGGAGATGCACCGTCAGGTGGAACAGGCCGCCGCGCTGGTGGGCGTGGAGCAGGTGCTCCGGCACGCGCCTCACGAGATCTCCGGCGGACAGAAGCAGCGGGTAGGCCTGGCCGGCGTCATGGTCAATCAGGTGGACGTGCTGCTGTTTGACGAGCCCCTGGCCAACCTGGACCCCGCCACCGGAAAGCAGACCATCGAGCTCATCGATCAGATCCAGCAGCGCACCGGCTGCGCCGTGATCATCATCGAGCACCGTCTGGAGGACGTGCTTTACCGCAAGGTGGACCGGGTGGTGGTCATGAACGAGGGCCGCATCCGCTTTGACGGCACAGCGGACCAGCTGCTGTGTTCCTCGGTGCTGCAGGAAAGCGGCATCCGGGAGCCTCTCTACATCACCGCGCTGAAGTATGCCAAGGTGAAGATCACCCCGGAGATGCATCCGGCGTTTTTGCCCGAACTGGAGCTGGATGCCGAACAGAAGGCCAAGGTGTGCCGCTGGTTCTACGGCCAGCCCATCCCGCAGCCCGCCCCCCCGGCGCCTGTGCTGCTGGACGTCAAGGGTCTGGACTTTACCTATGATAAGGGTACCCACGCCCTGCGGGACATCGACCTCACCGTCCGCAAGGGGGAGATGCTGGCCATCGTCGGCACCAACGGCGCCGGTAAGTCCACCTTCTCCAAGGCCATCTGCGGCTTCGTCACCCCCCAGAAGGGCACCATCACTCTGGAGGGACAGGATCTTTCGGGCCTGTCCATCAAAGAGCGTGCCGACCGCATCGGCTACGTGATGCAGAACCCCAACCAGATGATCTGCGAGATCCACATCTTTGACGAGGTGGCTCTGGGCCTGCGCAACCGGGGCATGGTGGAGGCGCAGGTCAAGGCCCGCACCGAAGCCGCCCTCAAGATCTGCGGCCTGTACCCCTTCCGCAAGTGGCCCATCTCCGCTTTGAGCTACGGACAGAAAAAGCGTGTCACCGTGGCCTCCATTCTGGCACTGGCCCCCGACATCATCGTGCTGGACGAGCCCACCGCCGGACAGGATTTCGCCCACTATACCGAGATCATGGAGTTCCTCCGGGAACTGAATGAACAGGGCATCACCGTAGCCCTTATCACCCACGATATGCACCTCATGCTGGAATACACCCCCCGTGCGGTGGTGTTCCATGACGGACGCATCGTGGCCGACAAGACGGCTGCCGAAGTGCTCAACGATCCCGAGATCGTGGAGCAGGCCAATTTGAAGGAGACCTCTCTCTATCATCTGGCCATGATCTGCGGTATTGATGACCCCGAGGCCTTCACCCGCCGCTTTATCGCCGAGGACCAGGAGGTGCGCGCCCGATGACCAATCTGTTCAACTACATCGACCGTTCCTCTCCCATCCACCGGCTCACCGGCGCCAGCAAGCTGTTCGGTCTGGTCCTGTGGAGCCTTGCCGCCATGAACGGCTTCCATACGCCCTTTCTGGCGGTGCTGACGTTGGGTTCCTTCGTTCTGTTCAAGCTGTCAAAGATCCGGCTGAAGGATGTTTCCTTTATGCTGGGTGCCACCCTGATCTTTCTGGTGCTGAACAACCTGCTGATCTATCTGTTCAGCCCGGAGCACGGCGTGGAGATCTACGGCAGCCGCACCGTGCTGCTGGAGGGCATCGGCCGGTACAGCCTCACCGCCGAGCAGCTGTTTTACCACCTGAACGTGGTGCTCAAGTACACCTGTACCATCCCCATCGTGCTGCTGTTCGTCTGCACCACCGACCCGTCGGAGTTTGCCGCCTCCCTAAACCGCATCGGCGTCAACTACCGCATCAGCTATTCGGTGGCCCTGGCCCTGCGGTACATCCCCGATATCCAGCGGGAGTACCACGACATTGCCCAGGCCCAGCAGGCCCGCGGTGTGGAAATGAGCAAAAAGGCCAAACTCACCGACCGCCTCCGCAGCGTCAGCAAGATCCTCATCCCGCTGATTCTGTCCAGTATGGAGCGCATCGACACCATCTCCAACGCCATGGAGCTGCGAGGCTTCGGCAAAAACAAAAAGCGCGGCTGGTATTCCGGCCGGCCCTTTACCAAAGGGGATGTGTTCGCCATGGCGTTCTGCGTGGCGCTGGTGGTGTTCTCTCTGCTGCTGACCATCCTCAACGGCGGCCGATTCTTCAACCCCTTCGTGTGAACGACATAAAAAAAGCACCCCGGTGGGGGTGCTTTTTGTTTTGCGGAAATCCTACTTCGCGGCCTGCTGCACGTCCTTTTGCTTTTGGGCACGGATGGTGATCCAGCTGACACCGATCATACGGATGAGGATGAGGGTCAGACCCACCAGATGGAATCCGTACAGCCGCTCTTTGCCCACCACGCAGCCAATGGTGATGGTCACAAAGGTGGAAACGCCGCCGAAGGCTGTGGTGGTGGTGACCGGCAGCCGTCCCAGCGCGAAGTTGTTCATGGAGGCGGCCACCACCGTGCAGAAGATGGCCAGGAACACAAAGCCGATGAGGTTGCGCAGGTCAAAATAGGGATCGAAGTAATGGATCAGATCGCCCTTGAACAGATGACGGATCACGTTGATGCTGTTGAAGAAGGTGGCCGACATCATGCTGGCGATATAGGAGATCTCAAACGCGGCGAAGTGGGAGGAGGACTTGCGGGAGAAAACGCCGTACAGACAGCCGCTCACCACGGCGCACACCAGACACAGGATGCCCAGCGGCGTGTCCTTGCCCGCGGAGGAGTTGGTGTTGACGGCGATATAAATGACGCCCACCACGCCGATGCCCAGAAAGACCTTCTTCAACGTGGAAGAATGCTCCTTCAGGATCAGCACCTCAAAAATCGAGCTGAACACCGGCGGCAGGGAGAGGATAACGCCGGCGGTGATGCCGGTGGTCATGGTGATGCCCAGGGTCTCCAGCATCATATAAAGCAGCGGCTCAAACAGCGCCGACAGCAAAAGGGGCCGGACGAAGGGGTGGCGTTCGGTGGGCCGGAAAATATCCCGCACGCCCACCCGGATCTTGAGGACGCCGGTGGTCTTCAGCAGGAACAGCACCGTAAAAGCCATCAAAAAGCGCAGGGACAGCAGATCCAGCACATCCACCGAGTTGGACAGGGTAGAGGTAAAATACACCGAGGAGCCGTAGATGACATTCTTCAAAATGGTGAAGATATACGCCAGAGCCATAGCAAGGCCTCCCTTTGGAAAACTGTTACAGTGGGATTGTAGCACGGCAAAGGGGAAAAGTAAAGAAGTGCCGACGCAACACCAACGGGGAATATGAAAAAAAGCGAGGTGAAAACACCTCGCCTTTTGTCAATCCGCTTCTTTTAAAAATCCCGCCAGGATCTTGGCGCGCAGGGGGATGGACGCCTTGTTCAAAAATTCCCTGGGCGTATGCTGGAGACCGCCGCTGGCGCCCATGCCGCAGATGGAAGTCACACCGGCCGCCTGGGTATAGCAGGAGTCCGAGCCGCCGCCGGCCTCCATGGGTGTCAGGGTCCCCAGATCATGGTCACGGCAGACCTGAAGCAGCTTTTCCAGCAGCGCCAGCGTCTGGGGCTGTTTTTCCATGGGAGGACGGGTACTCAATAAGGTCACCTCACAGCTCGTGCCCGGAACGAAGGCGGTTTGGGCGATCCGCTCTACCGTTTCCATGGCCGTTTCCATATCTTTGACCGACACCGCCCGAATGTCCAGGGAAATACTGCAGTGATCGGGGATCACGTTGAGCACCTTGCCCCCCTGGATGATATTGCAGCTGTAGGTCGTCCCGCCGGGGACGCTCTTTTCGTGCAGCGCGACGATCTTGTGCGCCGCCTCCAGAATGGCGTTCCTGCTGGTGAAATAATGCTTGCCCGAGTGTCCGCTGACGCCTTTGACATCCAGCCGATACTTCAGAATGGCCTTGCGGGCGATGACCACCTCATCCCTTTCGGCGGTCTCGCAGTTGATGGCGCAGGGGAATCCGGCGGCGCTGTCCTGAATAAACCGGATCTCTTTCTCGCCGCCGAGGATATTGGAGATCTCCTCGTCCGACGTGAGGATCAGCCGCACGTGCCTGTCAAAGCCGTTGTCCAGCAAGGCCTTCATGCAGAGCAGGGCGATGGCGATGCCGCCCTTGCAGTCGATGACGCCGGGACCGGTGACGCGGTCCTCGTAAACCCGCACCGGCGGCTGGCCGAACACGCCTTTTTCGTGGACGGTATCCATATGCGCCTGAAAAAGGCACCCCTTGGGCGCGCCCCGGTTGATCTCAACGGTGAGAAAATCTCCGCACGCCTCCATGGGCGTTCTGGTCACCTGAAAGCCCTCGTCCCGGGCAAAGGCGGCGATATCGTCCACCATGCGGTCGATGGTCTCTTTATCGTAAGCTCTCGCTTCATAGGAGCAGATGCGGCAAAGAAAATCCATGTATCGTTCCGTGCTGCCGTCAACGGTTCGGAAAATCTGATCCATAAAGACCCCCCTTTTGGTTGATAGTAACACAGCGAAAGGAAAAAGTAAATCTTGCGGTATACTCCACCGCGGTTTACAGATACTAACATCACAAATTTGTCAACCAAGGAGAGATTTAGATATGAAAGCAACCGGAATCGTACGCCGCATCGACGACCTTGGACGGGTGGTCATCCCCAAGGAGATCCGCCGCACCCTCAAGATCCGGGAAGGGGAGCCCATGGAGATCTTCACCGAGCTGGGGGGCAGCGTCATCTTCAAAAAATATTCCCCCGCCGGGGAGCAGAGCGCCACCGCCTCCAACCTGTGCGAGGCCCTGTACCGCACCTGCGCCCGGCCGGTGGTCATCTGCGACCGGGACAGCGTCATCGCCGCCAGCGGCACCTTCCGCCGGGAACTGGACGGCAAGCCGGTGTCCGCCGAGCTGGACGCCGCCATGCAGACCCGTCAGATGCAGCAGCCCAAGCGGCCCATCCCGGTCTCGCTGGCGGTGCCCGGGGCCGAGGCCGTGATGGTGGCGCCGGTGATCTCCGGGGGCGATCTGTGCGGCTGTGCCGCCCTTTTGGGCGGAGATGCCCCGGTGGGGGACAGCGACGGCAAGCTTCTGCAGGCGGCAGCCCTGTTTTTTGCCCGGCAAATGGAAGGTTGACCGACAAAATACGACGAAAAAATGTCGAAAAAGCACAAAAACGCACAAGTTTCTCTTGCACGGCCGATAAATCGGGCGTATAATAGGTACAACTTTTTTCGATACGGGAGGGCCGTGTTATGGCTTGGATCGCTTTGAGTTACCGTGGTCAGGATTATACTGCCAAGGAATTGATCGAAATTTCCAAGAAGTTCCTGGAAGGAACGGGCAGTACCTTCACCAACTACGAGATCTATGACGACTGCGAGATGCTGATGGTTTGCGGTCTGGATGCCGACGGACGGGAGACCTGTCTGGAGCTTTCCCTGGACGAATTGGTGAATTATCGGGCATAAAAATGTCCGCAAACCCTTGAAAACAGGGAATTTCCTTGGAATTTCTCTTGCATTTGCAGAAATGTGATGCTATAATGTGGGTGTTAGTTAGGATAGAAGTGAGCAAGAGTGGGCATATGCCCACTCTTCTTTGTTGAATGGAAAGGCAGGAGGACCATGACCAATAAAGAACTGATCCGCCGGGTGACCGAGCTGGTGACCCCCATCTGTCAGGAGGCAGAGGTTTCTCTGTGGGACGTGACCTTTGAAAAGGAAGGCCGCCAGCACGTGCTGACGGTGTACATCGACCGGGAAGAGGGCGTCAACATCACCCACTGCGAACAGGTGTCCCGTGCGCTGGATCCCCAGCTGGACGCCAAGGTCTTTGACAGCCTGCCTCCCTATATGCTCACCGTGTCGTCCGCCGGTCTGGAGCGGCCCCTCATCCGTCCCGAGCATTTTCAGTGGGCTCTGGGCAAGACGGTGCATTTGAGCTTCTACAAGGCCACCAACGGCACCAACGAACTGGTGGGCGTCCTCAAGTCCCACGACGGCGTACAGATCGTTGTGGAAGAGGGCGGCGAGGAAAAGACCCTCGCCATGGCCGACGTGGCCCGCGTACGTCTGTATTTTGAGTTTTAATTAAATTTTAAGATAGAAAGAGGAAGGAACCATGGCAAGTGAGATGATCAAGGCCCTGGAGGATCTGGAAAAGGAAAAAGGCATTAAGAAAGAGTATATGCTGGACCGGATCTCCCAGGCACTGGTAGCTGCCTACAAGGCCCTGTACAAGCGTGATCCCCAGAGCGCACCCCTGGACAACGTATTTGTCCACATCGATGAAGAGACCGGCGCCATCACCATGCACGCCGTCAAGACCGTTGTGGAGGAGGTCCTCAACGCCGCCGCCGAAATGACCCTGGAGGAGGCCCAGGCCTATTCCAAGGATCCCCAGCTGGGCGATGAGATCCGCATCGATGTCAAGACCAAGGATTTCGGCCGTATCGCCACCTCCACCGCCAAGCAGGTCATTATCCAGGGCATCCGTGAGGCCGAGCGCGGCATGATCGCCGACGAGTACGCCAGCAAGGAGCACGAGATCCTGACCGCTGTTGTCACCCGTATCGACCCCCGCTACGGCAGCGCCATTCTGGAGCTGACCGGCAAGCGTGAGCGCACCGAAGCCACCCTGACCGCCGCCGAGCAGATCGCCGGCGAGACCATCAACGAGGGCGACCGCATCCGCGTTTACGTGGTGGAAGTCCGCCGCGGCGGCAAGGGCCCCCAGATCATGCTGTCCCGTACCCATCCCGGTCTGGTCAAGCGTCTGTTCGAACTGGAAGTGCCCGAGATCTCCGACGGCACCGTTGTGGTCCAGTCCATGGCCCGCGAGGCCGGCTCCCGCACCAAGATCGCCGTCTGGTCCAACGATGAGAACGTGGATCCCATCGGCGCCTGCGTTGGCCCCAAGGGCGGCCGTGTGGCTGCCGTGGTCAACGAGCTGAAGGGCGAGAAGATCGACATCATCAAGTACAGCGAGGACCCCGTCCAGTTCGTGGCCGAGGCGCTGTCTCCCGCCGACGTGCTGTCCGTCCAGATGAAGGAGGACGGCAAGTCCTGCACCGTCATCGTCCCCGACGATCAGCTGTCCCTGGCCATCGGTAAGGAGGGCCAGAACGCCCGTCTGGCCGCCAAGCTGACCGGCTTCAAGATCGACATCAAGCCTCAGTCTCAGGCTGAGTAAAAACCGGCCCTCCTTAAGCCGCCGGCGAGTGCCGGCGTCAGCAAAGCGGCAATTCACTTGCCGGTTTGCTATTGAAATCGGTCGGGGCCCCCGCAAAACCCCGGTTTTGTGGGGAACGGGCCAGAACGCCCGTCTGGCTGCCAAGCTGACCGGGCATCTGATCGACATCAAGCCTCAGTCTCAGGCTGAGTAAAACCGGTCCTCTTTGGGCCGCTGTGTATCTTTTAAAACAGTAGGATAACGGCGTGAACCCCCGCGGGAGCGCGGAGCGGGTTTACGGGGAACCGGTTCCCCGTCAAATCGCACGCCGAAGGCAAACCCGGCCTCCGCGGAGGCCGACGCGATTAAGGTAGGTGTAAGTTATGCCGAAAAAAATACCCATTCGCCAGTGCGTGGCCTGCCGGGAACACCGGGAAAAGCCGCTGCTGGCCCGGATCGTCCGCACACCCGAGGGCACGGTCCAGTATGATGGCAGGGGAAAGGTCTCCGGCCGCGGTGCTTACATCTGCCGCAGCCGCGCCTGTCTGGAAAAGGCCGTGAAGAGCAAGGCTCTTTCCCGGGCGCTGGAAACCGAGATCACCCAGGAGATCTACGACCTCCTGGACAGCCAGATGAAGGAGGCAGAACAGGCATGAGCGAACAGATCCTTGGCTTTTTGGGCTTGATGCGCCGGGCAGGTGCCCTGGCGGTAGGTGCCGAAGACGCTTTTGACGCCGCACGGGAAAACAAGGCCCGGGTGCTGGTGACCGCCTCCGACGCGGCCAAGAACACCCTGGACGCCATGCACAACGCTGCCGCCCAGCGGGAAGAGCCGCTGCCCATCCTGCGGCTGCCCTGCACCAAAAAGGAGCTGGGCGGATCTCTGGGCGTCCGGGAATGCGCCGCCCTGGCGGTGCTGGACACCGGCTTTGCCCTGGCCCTGTGCAAAAAGCTGGAGCAGGCGGAGATGATCGCCTCTCTGGAGCAGCGCCTGGCCCGTGAAAAGAAGCGCAAAGCCAAAAAGGAAGCCCGTAAAGAAGCAAAGAAAGAACCTCAGGCGCCCACCGGCGCCAGGACAAGCGGCGCCGTCCGACGGATCGCCGAAAAGAAAGGCACTCCCGGACAGGGAAAGCCCGGCTCCGACAAGAGAGCCAAAGGTCCCGCAGCGGGCCGAAGCAAGACCCAGCGGGAACACAAGCCGCGCGTCACCGGAAAAAGGGGGAACTAACACATGGTAAATAACAAAATCAAAATTTCTGAGCTGGCCAAAGACTTCAATCTGCAGGGCAAGGACATCTGCGCCGCCCTGTCCGCCATGGGCATGAGCTACAAGCCCTCCCAGAGCGTCTCTTCCCAGGAAGTGGGCATGCTCTTTGACTATCTCACCCAGAAGAACCAGATGAACAGCCTGGAGGACGTCCGGGCTACCGCCGTCCAGGCCGCCGAGCAGCGCAAGCAGGCCGCCGAGGACCGCATCAAGAAGCAGCAGGAAGAGGCCGCTGCCCGCATCCGTGCCGAGGAAAAGGCCAAGGAGGAACTGATCCGCAAGAACAATCCTCCCAAGCAGGAAGCCAAGCAGCAGCCCAAGCAGCAGCCCAAGGCCCGTCCTCAGGGCCAGACCCTGCAGCACACTCCTCCCGAGAAGAAGGAGGAAAAGCCCGTCCAGCAGCAGGATGCCCAGGCCAGCCAGAAGGGCCAGAAGCATTACGTGGACACCCGCGGCAACAGCGTCAACATCGAAAAGTACGATGAGCGCATGGACACCCTGGTGCCCCAGCAGGCCGGCCGCTTCGGCAACCAGCAGACCAAGCAGAAGCTGGTGAAGAAGGATCAGCGCGGCAAGCAGTTCGGCAACAAGCGCCGTCAGGAAGAGCAGGAGAAGATGAAGCGCCTGGAGCAGCAGGCCCAGATCAAGAAGGCCCCCCTGAAGGTGCTCATCCCCGATGAGATCTCGGTGGGCGAACTGGCCTCCCGTCTGAAAAAGACCGCTGCCGAGGTCATCAAGCAGCTGATGAAGCTGGGCGTCCTGGCCTCTGTGTCCCAGAACATCGACTACGATACCGCATCTCTGGTTGCCATGGAACTGGGCGCCATCCCCGAGAAGGAAGTGGTGGTCACCATCGAAGAGCGTCTGTTCGACGAGCGTGAGGACACCACCGAAGAGCTGGTGGAGCGCGCTCCCGTCGTCGTCGTCATGGGTCACGTCGACCACGGCAAGACCTCTCTGCTGGACGCTATCCGTTCCACCAGCGTCACCGCCGGTGAGGCCGGCGGCATTACCCAGCACATCGGTGCTTACCGCGTCACCGCCCAGGGCCGCGAGATCACCTTCCTGGATACTCCCGGCCACGCCGCCTTTACCTCCATGCGTGCCCGCGGCGCCCAGGTCACCGATATCGCCATCCTGGTGGTCGCTGCCGACGACGGCATCATGCCCCAGACCATCGAAGCCATCAACCACGCCAAGGCCGCCAATGTGCCCCTGATCGTGGCTGTCAATAAAATGGATAAGCCCACCGCCAACCCCGACCGTATCCTGCAGCAGCTCACCGAGCATGAGCTGGTGCCCGAGGATTGGGGCGGCGAGACCATCGTGTGCCCCATCTCCGCAAAGATGGGCACCGGTATCGACAACCTGCTGGAGATGGTCCTGCTGACCGCCGATATGCAGGAGCTGAAGGCCAATCCCAACCGTCTGGCCAAGGGTACCGTCATCGAAGCCAAGCTGGACCGCGGCCGCGGCCCCGTTGCCACCGTTCTGGTGCAGAACGGCACCCTGAACCACGGTGATATCGTCATCGCCGGCACCGCAGTTGGCCGTGTCCGTGCCATGACCGATGAAAAGGGCCGCAAGATGGAGACCGCCGGTCCCTCCGTGCCCGTGGAGATCGTGGGTCTGGCCGAAGTGCCCGGCGCCGGCGACCTGTTCTACGCCGTTGAGGACGAGCGCATGGCCCGTACTCTGGCCGAAAAGCGCAAGTTCGAGGAGAAGGAGCGCCAGAACGCCTCCATGCAGAAGGTCACTCTGGAGAACCTGTTCTCCTCCATTGAGCAGGGCAGCGTGAAGGATCTGAACATCATCGTCAAGGCCGACGTTCAGGGTTCCGCCGAAGCCGTCAAGGCATCGTTAGAGAAGCTGTCCAACAGCGAAGTCCGTGTCCGCGTCATCCACAACGGTGTCGGCGGCATCAACTCTTCCGACATCATGCTGGCCGAGGCTTCCAACGCCATCGTGGTCGGCTTCAACGTCCGTCCCGAGGCCGGCGTGGCTGACGCCGCCGCCGCTTCCCACGTGGATATGCGCCTGTACCGCATCATCTACGACTGCCTGGAGGAGATCGAGCAGGCCATGAAGGGTATGCTGGCTCCCACCTTCAAGGAAGTCATCCTGGGTCACGCCGAAGTCCGCCAGACCTTCAAGGTCAGCGGTGTCGGCACCATCGCCGGCTGCTATGTGCAGGACGGTAAGATGCA
Organism: Clostridia bacterium; assembly: GCA_017559995.1. GTDB lineage: Bacteria > Bacillota > Clostridia > Oscillospirales > Butyricicoccaceae > UBA4644. The sequence goes on from JAFYPP010000017.1 coordinate 46,083, forward strand.
GCGCAACGAGAAGGTCCGTATCGTCCGTGACAGCATCGTTGTGTTCGAGGGCGACCTGTCCAGCCTGAAGCGCTTCAAGGACGATGCCAAGGAAGTGGCCTCCGGCTACGAGTGCGGCCTGAGCTTCGAAAAGTTCAACGACGTCAAGGTCGGCGACATCATCGAAGCCTATGTCATGGAGCAGATCGAACGATAAATCCAACAAATTTGCCCGACTGGCGGAAGAGGATACCCTTTTCCGCCTGTCTGTTTAAGGAGGATAACCTATGCCTTACAATAGCAACCGCGTGGAGCGCATCAGCGAGGAAGTCACCAAAGAGCTGGCCATGCTGCTGCGCAACGTGAAGGATCCCCGCGTTTCCCAGACCATGCTGTCTGTTGTCCGCTGCGAAGTCACCAACGATATGCGCTGGTGCAAGGTCTTTCTCAGCGCCCTGGGCGAGTGCGACCAGAAGGAGCTGAAGAAGGGCCTCAAGTCCTGCTCCGGCTATCTGCGCCGTGAGCTGGCCCACCGCCTGCGTCTGCGCTACACCCCCGAGCTGGTGTTCGTGCTGGACGACTCCATCGCCCACGGCGCCCACATCGCCGCCGTGCTCAACACCCTGGACATCCCCGAGGACGATCCGGAGGAGACCGATGAGCAGGATGATTGATGTGACCGCTGCCGCCCGGCGTCTGCTGGAGGTGCAGCACATTCTGATTTTGACCCACCGCCGTCCCGACGGTGATACCGTGGGTTCCGCCGCCGCCCTGTGCCGTGCCCTGCGCAAGGCCGGCAAGGAGGCCTTCGTCTTTGCCAACGAGGACATCACCCCCCGGCTGGCCTTCCTGCTGGAGGGTCTGGTGGCCCCCGAGGGCTACGATTCCGACTGCGTGGTGGCGGTGGACATCGCCGACACCACCCTGCTGACCGAAAGCGCCAGGGTCTATGCCGACGGCATCCACCTGTGTCTGGACCATCACCCCTCCAACAAGGAGTTTGCCCATGAGCTGGTGCTCCACGGCAAGGCCGCCGCTGCCGGCGAGGTCATCTATCTGGTGGCCAAAGAGCTGGGTGTGGAGTTTGACCTGCCCATGTGGGAGGCCCTGTATATCGCCGTAGCCACCGACACCGGCTGCTTCAAGTTTTCCAACACCACCCCGCTGGCCCACCGCATCGCCGCCGACGCCATCGAGGCCGGTCTGGATTTCCTGCCCCACAACCGCACCTTCTTTGAAGCCAAGAGCAAGGTGCGCTTCATGATCGAACGCAAAATGTTCGACGATATGATCTTCAGCGACAACGGCGAGGTGTGCTGCTCCTGGCTGGAGCGGGATTGGCTCAACCGGATCGGCGCCACCGATGACGATCTGGACAATCTGTCCACCCTCACCATGAGTCTGGAGGGTGTCCGCTGCGGCATCATCCTCACCCAGAACAAGAAGGACAAGGCCTTCAAGGCCTCGGTCCGCAGCCACCGGCCTGCCGACGCCAGCCGCATCTGCCAGAACTTTGGCGGCGGCGGTCATCCCCGTGCCGCCGGCTGTACCATGGATATGCCCGCCCGGGAGGCCTGCGCCGCCCTGATGGCGGCAGCTGCCGAGGAGCTGGCCAAATGGTAAACGGTATTTTGATCGTGGACAAGCCCCGGGACTTCACCTCCCATGACGTGGTGGCCAAGCTGCGGGGCATGATCCGCCAGAAGAAGATCGGCCACGCCGGCACGCTGGACCCCATGGCCACCGGCGTGCTGGTGGTGCTGCTGGGCAACGCCACCCGTGCCAGCGACCACGCCAGCGGCCAGAGCAAGGAATACGTGGCCCGGCTGCGGCTGGGTCAGGTCACCGACACCCAGGATATCACCGGCACCGTGCTGGAAGAGCGTCCCGTGACGGTGGGAGAGGAGGAGCTGCGGCAGATCCTGCCCGCCTTTACCGGCGATATTCAGCAGCTGCCCCCCATGTATTCTGCCATTTCCATCAACGGCAAGCGCCTCTATGATCTGGCCCGCAAGGGCGTGGAGGTGGAGCGCCGGAGCCGTGACATCGTCATCGAGGAGCTGGAACTGCTGGAAGGCGGCGAAGGCCTGGGCGAGCACGAGTTCGACCTGCGGGCCATGTGCTCCAAGGGCACCTATGTCCGCACCATCTGCCACGATATCGGCGCGGCTCTGGGCTGCGGCGGTACCATGGCCGACCTGCGCCGCACCAAAAGCGGCCGCTTTACGCTGGAAAACGCCCTGACCTTTGAGGAGATCGCCGCCCTTTTGGCGGAAAACGCTCTGGAAAGTCGGGTTTTTCCCACCGACAGCGTCTTTTTTGACCTGCCGGAGGTACATCTCAACGCCGAGGGCGACGTGCGCGCCTCCCACGGCAACTTCTTTGCGGAACGGCATCTGACCTCGGGAGAGATCCCCGCCGAGGGCGGCCGCTGCCGGGTCTATGACAGCACCGGCCGGTTCTGCCAGATCGGCGAGGCCCGCCAGCTGGATAAGGGCGGTCTGGCCATCTTCTGCAAGATCAATTTTGGAAGCAAGGAATGAGTCCTATGGAACACAAGCGGGTCATTGCCCTGGGATTTTTTGACGGCGTTCACCGCGGTCACCGGGCCATCCTGCAAAAGGCGGTGGATCTCGCCCGGGAAAAGGGCATGCAGACCGCTGCCGTCACCTTCGAGAGCCACCCCCGGGCCTTTGTCCGGGGCCGCGCTCCCGACATGATCAATACCTTCGAGCGCCGCTGCGCCCTGCTGCAGGAGGCCGGCGCCCAGCTGGTCATCGCCCTGCCCTTTGACCGCAAAATGGCCGAGACCTCGCCCGAGGCCTTTGCCGAAATGCTCCGGGATCAGTACCGGGGCGCGGTGGTGGTGTGCGGTGACAACTTCCGCTTTGGCCGCAACGCCGCCGGCACCCCTGCCGATCTGGAGCGCTTCGGCCTGGAGACCCACGTGGTGCCCCCGGTGGTGTTTTCCGGACGGGTGGTGTCCTCCACCTTCATCCGGGAGAGCGTCCGGGACGGCCGGGTGGGCCGGGCCAAGCAGCTGTTGGGCCGTCCCTTCTTTCTGGAGGGCCCCATCGTGGGCGGCTTCCAGGTGGGCCGCACCATCGGCTATCCCACCATCAACATCCGGGTGGAAAACGGCATCCTCATGCCCCACCGGGGCGTGTACGTGTCCCGTGTGACGGTGGACGGCCAGTCCTTCCGGGCGGTGACCAACGTGGGTACCCGTCCCACCTTTACCGACGCCGACATCGTCAGCGTGGAAAGCCATCTGCTGGACTTTTCCGGCGACATCTACGGCCACGAGGCCCAGGTGGAGTTTCTCAAATTCCTGCGCCCCGAGCGCAGCTTCCGGGACGGCGACGCCCTGCGTGAGCAGATCGCCAAGGACATCCGTCAGGCCCTGGAGTACCGCGTTTGATCCCCACGCAACCCAAAGGAGGACATCGCATGAACGATTTTTTCGACGATCTGCTGGCATCCCTGCAGATCTTCTACAGTAATTTCAACGCCAAATACGGCCGTCTGTTCAACGCCGTCATCGTTCTGGTGGTGCTGGCACTGGTGCTGTACGCCCTGCTGCGGGCCATTCTTGCCGGACGCAAGGGCCGCCGCAGCCCTTCGCCCATGACCACCCACCAGCCCGACCCCAACTTGACCCGCCGGGCTGCCGAAAGTCTGGCCCAGGCCATTCGCATCCCCAGCGTCACCGGCGACCGGGAACAGGTGCGGGCCATGGGCAAGTACCTCACGGAGCGCTATCCCCGGGCCATGGAGACCATGGACCGTGCCGTGCTGCCCGACGGCAGTATGCTGCTGCGCTGGTGCGCCTCCGGCAGTACCGACCAGAATCCCGTCATGTTCTGCGGCCATCTGGACGTGGTGCCCGGCGGCGACGGCTGGACGGTGTGCGAGCCCTTTGACGGCCTCCGGCAGGATGGCCGTGTGTACGGCCGCGGCGCCGTGGACAGCAAGGGCGTGGTCATCGCCATGATGGAGGCCGCCGAGACCCTCATTGCGGAGGGCCATGCCCCCCGTCGGGACGTGTACTTCGCCTTTGGCGCCGACGAGGAGACCGGCGGCAAATACGGCGCCAAGTCCATCGCCGACACCCTGGCCCAGCAGGACCTGAAGTTTGATCTGGTGCTGGACGAGGGCTGCACCCTTCAGGAGATCGACTGTGACGGCCGTACCTATTCCGCCGCCTTTATCGGTATGGGGGAAAAGCAGCAGTGCGAGTATCTCATCACCGTGCACTGCCCCGGCGGACATACCAGCCAGCCCCACCGCACCACGGCGGTGGGCATCCTCAGCGAGGCCATCTGCCGCATCGAGAGTGCCCAGCCCCATCATCGGATGATCCCTCTGGTGCGCCAGCATCTGGATCGGGCCATCTCCACCTTCCCCTTCGGCAAGCGGTTCGTGGTGGCCAACAAGCCGCTGTTCGGCCTGCTGGTGGGCCTGGCCTTCCGGGACGACCCTTACGTCATGTCCCTCATCCGTACCACCATCGTGCCCACCCGTGTGGACGGCAGCTTCCCGGCGGCCAACGTGCTGCCCGGTGTGGCCAGCGCACGGCTCAACGCCCGGCTGCTGCCCGACGATACCCCCGAAAAGATCCTCAACGACCTGCAGGAGCTGCTGGCCGACCTGCCCCTCACCGTGGAACTGGTCTCCGAGTGGGAGTCTTCCGACCTCACCTCCGAGGATCAGCCCATGTATAAGCTGCTGTGTGATGTGATCCAGCAGGCCCATCCCCGTCTGCCCTGTATCCCCACCCTGATGAACAGCACCGGCGACGCCCGCCATTACGCCCAGCTCAGCGACTGCACCCTGCGGTTCGCCCCCCTGGTCACCGGCGGTAATGCCGGCGGCGGCAGCCACGAGGGCGATGAATTCCTGGCGGAAGCCTCTTTGGGCGTCGCGGTGGAACTCTACCGTGACCTGATGAAAAAACTATGACCGCCCCGCGGTCCCAAAACCCTTCGGGCAGGCTGTGGCGCCGTCTTTTGGGCGGCTTGCTGGCAGCCTGCCTGCTGCTGCTTTTGGCGGCAGCGCTGAAGCAGGGGGCGCTGGCCGACCTGCTGCGCCGTCCGCTGAAGCACCAGGCCGGCTTTGCCATGCACATGATCGACGTGGGCCAGGGCCAGGCCCTGCTGCTTACCTGCGGCGGTCAGACCGCCATGGTGGACACCGGCCCTGCCGACACCTCCCGGCAGGTGGTGAACTACCTGCTGAAGGAAGGGGTGCGTGAGCTGGACTACCTGTTCGTCACCCATCCCCACAGCGACCACAGCGGCGGTGTCAACCGCGTTGTGGAGACCTTGGGCGCCCGGGTGCTGCTCATCCCCGAATACCTGTCGGAGGAGGCCGCCCTCACCACCGCCGGCGATTGGGTAGGCAAGACCGACACCCAGATCGCGGTGACCCGCGCGGACGACCGGTACACCCTTGGCGACGCCGTCATCACCGTGCTGCATCCCGAGGCCGGCAACGGCATCGACGATATGAACGACCTGTCGCTGGTGCTGCTGGTGGAATACGCCGGCCGGCGGCTGCTGATCACCGGCGATCTCACCGAAAATGTGGAGCCCACTCTGCCGGAAATCGGCCCGGTGGACGTGCTGCAGGTGGCCCATCACGGCAGTTATACCTCCAGCACCAAAGGCTTTTTGGAGGACGTGCGGCCCACCTACGCGCTGATCTCCTGCGGGAAGAACAACGAGTACGGCCATCCTCACAACGTGGTCATCGCCCGGCTGGAGGATGTGGGCGCCCGTATCTACCGCACCGATGAGGAAGGCACCCTGCTGGTGCGCATCGTAGAGGGCCAGATCGCCGTCACAAGTGAACACTAACCGTAATATTTAGATAGATTATTTCAAACTGGAGTGAAAATTCCGTGAAAAAGTCCAAATCCAATACCCCCAAACCCAAGATGTGGCTGTATCGACCCGTCTGCTGGTTTTCCCGTGTGGTAAGCAAATACCTCTTCGGCCTGACCGTCACCGGTCGGGAGCAGCTGCCCAAGGACGGCCCCCTGCTGGTGCTGGTGTCCCATCAGGGCATGATGGACGTGCTGCTGGTCTTTGCCGCCCTGCGGGGCCGGGTGGCCCAGTTCGTGGCCACCCAGCGGCAGTTCCGCCATAAGGTGCTGGGTTGGTTTTACACCCGTCTGGGCGCCATCCCCAAGATGCAGTTCAAGACCGACCCCCGCTGCGTTATGAGCATCTTCCGGGTGCTGAAAAACGGCGGCACGGTGGTGCTGTTTCCCGCGGGACAGACCTCCATGTGGGGCATCCCGGGCAACATCGCCCCCTCCATGGCCCATCTGGTAAAAAAGGCCGGCGTGCCCGTGCTGACCATCGGCCTTCGGGGCGGCTTTTTCACCGCGCCCCGGTTCGGCGGCCTGCGGTTCGGCAAGACCGAAGCCCGCATGGAGCTGACCTTTACACCCCAGCAGCTGCAGGAACTTCCCGAAACCGAGATCTACCGTGTCCTGCAGGACAAGCTGTACTACGACGAGTACGCCTGGCAGGAGGAGACCGGCGCCCTGTTCCGGGGCAAAAATCTGGCGGAGGGCTACGATCAGATGCTCATTCGCTGCCCCAAGTGCGGCAGCACCGGCAGCTGGCAAAGCGGCGGCGATACCGTTACCTGCACCGTCTGCGGCAACGGCGGCGTGCTGGGCCAGGACCTCCGTATGCGGCCCCTCAAAGAGGGCGATGAGGTGCTGCCCACCCTGAAGGCGTGGTACGCCTGGCAGGAGGAGCAGGTCATCCGTCAGGTGGAGACCCCCGGTTTCTCTCTGGAAGAGCCGGTGACCTGCCGTGCCTATGACGAGGAGACCGCCGCCTATCGGGATGCCGGCACCGGCGTTTTGCGGATGGACGGCGAGGCCATGGGCTACTACGGCACCTATGACGGAAAGCCGGTGGAGCTGGTGGTGCGCCACGCCCACCTGCCCGGCCTCAGTGCCGATCTGGGGGTCTATGTGGAGCTGGCCTTTGAGGAATACGGCCTGCTGCGGTTCATGACCGCCAACAAATACGCCGTGGCCTTTATGAAACTGGGCCAGGAATACCTCTATCGCAAAACCTTGGGATAAAGTAAGACCGCTGTCTTCGGACAGCGGTTTTTTCATGGCCGGAAACGACGGATTTCCCTTGACGAACACCCCTTGATGGGCATACAATGAAAGAGAATTCGGAGGGATAGCCTATGACGACCTTTGACTTTTGCGAACGAATTTTAGACCTCCTGCGGGGCAAACAGTACAGCGCCCTGCAGCGCTATCTGGACACCCTCAACCCCACCGACATTGCCGAGTGCATGCTGGATCTGCAGGACGAGGGCGATCTGGAGGATAAGGAGCTGTTGCGCCTGTTCCGCCTGATGCCCAAGGAGCTGGCCTCCGACACCTTTGCCGAAATGGAGCCCGAGCTGCAGGAAAAGCTCATCGGCGGTTTTTCCGACAAGGAGCTGGGCGAGGTGCTGGAAGATATGTTCCTGGACGACGCTGTGGACGTCATCGAAGAGATGCCCGCCAGCGTGGTCAAGCGTATTTTAAAAGCGGTGGACGCCGAGACCCGGCAGGCCATCAACCAGCTGCTCAATTACCCCGAGGACAGCGCCGGCTCGCTGATGACCATCGAGTACGTGGACCTGCGTCCCGCCATGACGGTGGAGGAGGCCTTTGCCCACATCCGGGAGCACGGCGTGGACAAGGAGACCATCTACACCTGCTATATCATCGGCCCCACCCGCAAGCTGCTGGGTGCCGTGTCCGTCCGTGAACTGCTGCTGGCAAAGCCGGGCACTGTTCTGCGGGACATGATGGAGACCAACATCATCTCGGTGTCCACCATGGACGACCGGGAAGAAGTAGCCAATCTGTTCAGCCATTACGGCCTCACCGCCCTGCCGGTGGTGGACAAGGAAAAGCGTCTGGTGGGCATCGTCACCGTCGACGACGCTATCGACGTCCTGCAGGAAGAGGCCACCGAGGATATGGAGCTGATGGCGGCTATGCTGCCCTCCGAGCGACCCTATCTGCGGTCCTCCACCTGGGAGCTGTGGAAACAGCGCATCCCCTGGCTGCTCATCCTGATGGTGTCGGCCACCTTTACCGGTATGATCATTACCGGCTTTGAACAGGGCCTTGCGGCCAACGCCGCCCTCATCGCCTTCATCCCCATGCTGATGAGTACCGGCGGTAACTGCGGCAGCCAGTCCTCGGTGATGGTCATCCGCGGCCTTTCGCTGGGTGAGATCGAGATGGCCGACGCCCTGCGGGTTTTGTGGAAAGAGTTCCGGGTGTCGGTGTTCTGCGGTCTGGCGCTGGCGGCTGCCGGTTTCGTTAAGGTGCTGCTCATCGACGGATGGCTGTTCCGCAACCCCGACATCACGGTGGGCGTTGCCGCCACCGTGGGCCTGACCCTGGCCTTTATCGCCGTGGTGGCCAAACTGGTGGGCGGTCTGCTGCCCATGGGCGCCAAAAAGCTGGGCTTTGACCCGGCGGTCATGGCCTCGCCCTTTATCACCACCATCGTGGACGCTCTGTCCCTGTTGCTGTATTTCACCATCGCCTCGCTGCTGCTGGGCCTTTAAGGAGAGAACACTATGCTTGAGATCGGAATGAATCACAAAACCCTGCGGACGGTGCTGCCCCAGTACACCGCCGCTTCCATGAAGAGCGGCCTGCTGGAAGTGCTGGCCACCCCCATCATGATCGCCTGGATGGAAGAGTGCTGTATGGAGTGCGTCCAGTCCCAGCTGGACGAAGGCTTCGGTACGGTGGGCACGCTGGTGAACGTCACCCACGAGGCCCCCACGCCCGTAAACGGTGAAGTGACCATCAGCTGCTTTTTGCGGCAGGTGGACGGCCGCCGGCTGGTGTTTGCCGTAGAGGCCTCCGACAAGGGCGGCATCATCGGCCGCGGCAGCCACGAGCGCTTCATCGTCAACGGCCGGAAGTTCCAGGAAAAGTGCGATAAGAAGAAGGAAATTTGATCGAAGGAGAAACGACCATGCTGAAGATCACCAAAGAATTTGTCACCGACAACTGCAGCCCCAAAAATCCCCCCGTGGCCCGCTGCCAGAGCGGCGACACCGTTATTTTTGAGACCCGTGACTGCTACGACGACCGCCTGCAGGGCGACGGCACCGTCATCGAGCCGGAAAAAGCGCTGGAAAACCCCGCCACCGGCCCTCTGTACGTGGAGGGCGCCCAGCCCGGCGACGTGCTGAAGGTCCACATCGACAAGATCACCATCAATCCCACCGGCCTCATGCGCTGCAGCACCTCTGCCGGCGCTTTCAACGATCTGGTGGAATACCGCAAGGTGCGCCAGTTTGACACCACCGGCGAATACATCCAGTTCACCGACAAGCTCAAGCTGAAGATCGACACCATGATCGGCGTCATCGGCACCGCCCCCTCCACCGACACCGTCATGACCCACACCCCCGGCTCCCACGGCGGCAATATGGACTGCAACAAGATCGTGGAGGGTTCTACCCTGTACCTGCCCGTCAACGTGCCCGGCGCCCTGCTGTCCATGGGCGACCTGCACGCCCTCATGGGTGACGGCGAGGTCATGATCTGCGGTCTGGAGACCGGCGGTGAAGTCACCGTCACCGTGGAAGTGGTCAAGGGCTTCCCCATGCCCACCCCCGCTCTGGCCTGCCGCGGCAAGTTCTATTCCATCCAGAGCGCCAACACCCTGGATCAGGCCAGCCGCAAGGCCTCCCGCGCCATGCTGAAGTTCCTCCAGCAGGTCACGCCCATGGATGTGTACGACTGCGCCATGCTGCTGAGCCTGGTGGGCGATCTGTCTGTCTGCCAGATCGTTGACCCCCAGCTCACCGTCCGTATGGGTATCGACCAGTCCATTCTGGACACCTACGAGGTCAAGCTGCCCTAAAGCAACCAAACAAAAAACGCCGTGTTCATCCGAACACGGCGTTTTCTTATGCCAATTTGGGTTTATTTTGCCTTGGTGGCGATCTCCATGACGATCTTGGCCACGAACTCATCGGCGGTCATGACCTCTGTCTCACCGGTCTTGCGGCTGCGGACGGCAACCTGGCCGGCCTCGGCTTCCTTGTCGCCCAGGACCAGCATATAGGGGACCTTCTCCAGCTGCGCGTCGCGGATCTTCTTGCCGATCTTCTCGCTCCGCTCATCCAGCTCGACACGGACGCCAACGGCTTCCAGCTTCTTCTGGATGTCCTTGGAGTACTCCAGAGTACGGTCGGTGATGGGCAGGATACGCACCTGCTCGGGGCTCATCCAGGTGGGCAGAGCGCCGGCGTACTTCTCGATCAGCAGCGCCAGCGTGCGCTCGTAGCAACCCATGGAGGTGCGGTGGATGATATAGGGATGGACCTTCTTGCCTTCCTGATCCACATACTCCATGCCAAACTTCTGGGCCAGCAGCATGTCGATCTGGATGGTGATCAGGGTGTCCTCCTTGCCGAAGACGTTCTTCACCTGAATGTCCAGCTTGGGGCCGTAGAAGGCGGCCTCATCAATGCCGATCTCGTACTGGATGCCCAGATCGTCCAGAATTTCGCCCATGACGCGCTGCGCCTCGTTCCACTGCTCGGGGGTGCCTTCGTACTTGGCGGTGTTGTTGGGGTCCCACTGGGAGAAGCGGAAGGTGGCGTCCTCCTTCAGACCCAGAGTCTCCAGACAGTAGTTGGCCAGTTCAAAGCAGCCGCGGAACTCCTCGGCCAGCTGGTCGGGACGGAGGATCAGGTGACCCTCAGAGATGG
>JAFYPP010000001.1 GCA_017559995.1 Clostridia bacterium
AACGCAGAAGCTATAGGAAGCACCGTTGTAACCCAGAGTAACATAGATGTCATCGCCGGGCTCGCCGTTCTTATACTCCACGGCCTCAACAGTCATGCCGGTGAAGGAAACAAACTCGTTCTGGTGAGCGATCAGCTCATCGGTGCCCAGCCAGGAGGTGGCGTCCACGGGCTCGGCAACGTACTTGGTGTCGCCGGCAAACTCAAAGGTGGCGTCCATGATCTCCACTTCGCCGGCCCACTCGCCCTTGTAGCCCTTCACCTTGATCTTGGTGCCGGGAACCAGCTTGGCAGCGTCGGCCTCGGCGCACTGCATCTCATAGATGAAGTAAGCGCCGTCGCCATCCTGGGCGTAGACGGTGATCTTGTTGTCCCACCAGGACTGGGTAGCCTGAACATAAGCCTCGATGACCACTTCGGCGTCCAGCGCGGCAGCGTCGTACTGGGCGTAGGTCATGACGCCTTCGGACTTGGCGTTGATGTCGTCGCCCTTATCGGCCTTGTCGGCGCAAGCGCCCAGAGCCAGGACCATCATCATAGCCATCATCAGTGCGATAAACTTTTTCATAAAAATCTCTCCTTTTTACTGAGGTGTCTTGACATCTTCAAGACCACACCTATTATACATCAAAATTGCGGAAAATCAATCGTTCTTTTCGATCTTTTTCCGCTTTTGCACCTGGCGGAGCAGATACAGGCCGATGCACACCCAGGTGAGGGCCAGCACGGTCAGCAGCGCCTTGGCGGCAGAGGGCAGGGGACCCAGCTCCTTTTTGCCCGTGGCGGAGGCGCCGCCGCCCTGGTCCAGACGGTACAGAGCGTTGACGCTTTCGAACAGCTTGTCCAGATAGGCGTCATCCACCGTTTCGCCGCGGCGGATGGATTTGACGGTGTTTTCGATGAGCTGGCCCGCGGCATCACGCAGGGATGCCGAGCCGTTGAACACCGGGGTGACGAAGGTGTTGTCCACGTTGCCCAGCAGCAGCTTGGAGGCCTTCAGCTTGACGTCGTAGTACAGCTGGTTGTCCTCGCCCTCCCGGGACAGATAGTCCTGATAAACGTCGGAGTTCTGGGCCTTGGCGGTGACGGGGACGTAACCCTCGGTCTGGGCGTAGGCGATCTGCACTTCGTTGGTGAGCATGAACTGGGCGAACAGCCAGGAGGCCAGAACTTCCTGGGGATCGCTCTTGTTGAACACGCACATGGAGGGGCCCTGGGAGATCATGGCGGGGTTTTCCGGGTCGTGCTGGGGCACCGTCATGACGGCGGTCTCAAACTGCACCAGCTTGTCCGCGGCGATGTCGATGAGGGGGGCGTCGGAGCCCATCCAGGTGGCGCCGCCGGTGGAATCCACGGCGAAAATGCACTGGCCGGCGTTGAGAAAGTTGGCAGGGTAGCTGGATACCTTAAAGGTGGAAAAGGCCTCCTTTTGGGTATGTTCGGCCACGGTCTCCAGCACCTGGCGGGTGGTGTCGTTGAACAGAAGGATGTCGCCCTCGGGGTTGGAGTAGCCGGCGTTCTGCTGCCAAAGCTGCTGGATCATCATGTTGTCGGTGGACTTGTAGAGGAAGGGGATCATCACCTTCTGGCCGTTGACCAGATAGTTGCCGTCGGCGTCCTTGGCGGCTGCGGCATCGGCGACCTCCCACACGAAGTCCCAGGTGAGGGTCTCGGGCAGCTCAAAACCCAGCTTTTCCACGAAGGTCTTGTTGACATAGCAGGCCTCGGTGGAGCGCATATAGGGGATGGCGTAATAATGGCCGTCAAAGGCGCATTCCTGCAGGAACTGGGGCACGATCTCCTCACGGGTGGGGGCATCGAACCTCACTTCGCTGCCGCCCAGACCGTATTCCGGGTGGACGAACAGGTCATCCAGCGGCACCACGGTGTTCACGCCGGTGAGATAGGTGGCGATGTGGTCGGGATAGGTGATGCACACGTTGGGGGTGGTGTTGGTGGCGATGTTGGTGATGACATCGTTGTAGATGCGGCCGTAGTCGGTGTACAGGCGGAGATTTACCTTGATGTTGGGGTACAGGGCCTCAAAGTCGGCGATGGCCTGTTCATAGATGGCCACCTGGGTGAGGTTGGTGTCGTTTTTTGCCCAGAAAGAGATCTCGAAGGTGCGGCTCTCGTCAAAGGACTCGGGCATTGCAAAGGCGTCCATGCCGCGGGAACCGTGACAGGCGCAAAGGGGCAGCAGGCACAGGACGGCCAGCAAAAGGGCGGTAAACTTTCTCATCCCTTGGTACCTCCTCTCGAAACGCCTTCCATGATCTTGTGGCGGAAGAGCAGGAACAGAACGATCAGCGGCAGGGAGATGACCACCACGGCGGCCATCATGGCAGGGATGTTTTCCCGGCCGAAGCCGCTTTCCCGGATGGTCTGGATGCCGTTGGACACCAGGAAATAGTTTTCGTCGTCGGTGATCAGGCGGGGCCACACATAGGAGTTCCAGCACTCGATGACCTTCAGAATGGTGATGGTGACGATGGTGGGACGGCAGATGGGGATCATCACCCGGGTGAGGTAACGGAAGTCCGAGCAGCCGTCCACCTTGGCGGCGTAGTACAGCTCGTCGGGGATCTGGGCAAAGTTTTCCTTCAGCAGGTAGATGTAGAACACCGAGGTCACCGAGGGCAGGATGAGACCCAAAAAGGAGTTGCGCAGATTCAGGTCGGTGACAGTGACGAAGTTGGTGATGATCACCAGCTCTGCGGGGATCATCATCAGGGCCAGAAAGCCGGTGAAGGCCAGATCTTTCCCGGGGAAATCCAGCCGGGAAAAGGCGAAGGCCGCCAGCACGGTGACCGCCAGCATAACGGCGGTGGTGGCTACGGTGAAGATCAGCGTGTTGAGGAAATAATCGGCCAGAGGCACCTGGGTAAAGGCGTCAACATAGTTGGCCAGGGTGGGGGACAGGGTGAACAGCTTGGGGACGTATTCGGCATTGTAGGCGCTGTAGCTTTTCACCGAGGTAAGTACCATCCAGTAGAAGGGGAACAGCACCATCAGCGCCCAAAGGCCCAGCAGGGCGTAGACCACCGTTTTGCGGGCGGTCTCTTTGTTGTTTCGTTTGGTCATGAAAACGCCCCCCTTCTTAATAATGGACGTGCTTCTTGCTGATCAGCAGGTTGATCACCGTAATGGTCAGCACGATGGCAAACAGGATGATGGCGGCCGCCGAGGCGTAGGAGGGGTAGCCGCCGCTGTTGCCGTACAGCATATCGTAGATGTAGCCCACGATGGTGTTCATCTCGGAGGCGTTCAGATCGGTGCCGAAGAGGGCCACCGCGTCGGAATAGGCCTTGAAGGCGCCGATGAAGCCGGTGATGATGAGGTAGAACAGGGTGGGGGAGATCATGGGCAGGGTGATGCGGGAAAAGATGCGCCAACGGGAGGCGCCGTCCACCCGGGCGGCGTTGTAATAGGTCTCGTCCACCGACGCCAAAGCGGAGGTCAGCACCAAAATCTTAAAGGGCATGACCACCCACACGGTGTAGAAGCACAGGACGAACATCTTGGCCCAGTAGGGGCCGCCGATGAAGTCGATGGGACCCGCGCCGAACAGGCCCAGGATCAGGTTGGCCAGACCGTCGGTGTAAGGGGTCTGTTTGAACAGGATCATGAACACCAGACCCACTGCCAGCGTATTGGTCACATAGGGCAGGAAAAACACCGTCTGGAACAGATCCCGCAGCTTTTGGATGGAGCTGAGGCCCACCGAGATCAGCAGCGCGATGCCGGTGGACAGGGGAACGGTGATGACCACCAGAATGAAGGTGTTTTTCAGCGCCTGCAGGAAGTAGGGATCCCGCAGCACGTAGCGGTAGTTGTAAGGGCCGGTGCCGAAAAAGGTCTGGGAGGCGGAATTGTAGCCTTCCTCAAAGGAGTAGACGAACACGTCCACCAGAGGATAGACCATAAAGGCCCCCAAAAACAGCAGGGCGGGCAGCAGATAGAGCCAGCCCTTGAAGCTTTTCTTGTCCATAACGCCCTCCCTTACAGCAGACGGGCGCCGTCCTCCCGGGCAAACAGGAAGACCTTGTGGGGCTTAAGGGCGAAACGCACGGTGTCGGCGCCGGCGTCCACCTGATTTTCGGCGCTGATGATGGCGCGGATGGCGGTGTTTTCGCAATCGGGATGGGTGGCCACCACCGTGATATCACGGCCCATGACCTCCACGCCGGTGAGGGCGCAGGACAGGGGGGCGTTTTCGCCCAGCTCGAAACCTTCGGGGCGGACGGCGGCGAATACCGGCTGATCGGTCACGCCGGGGGCGGCGAGCACGTCGGCATCGCCGATAAACAGACGGCCGCCCTTCACCTGGCCGGCGAATACGTTGATGGGCGGCGTGCCCAGAAACTTGGCGACAAACAGGTTTTTGGGCTGGTCGTAGACCTCCTGAGGTTTGCCGATCTGCTGGATGACGCCGTCCTTCATGACCACGATCTGGTCGGAGATGCTCATGGCCTCCTCCTGATCGTGGGTGACGAATACCGTGGTGATCTTAGTTTCCCGCTGGATGCGGCGGATCTCCTCACGGGTCTGCAGGCGCAGACGGGCGTCCAGATTGGACAGGGGCTCGTCCAGCAGCAGGATGCGGGGCATCTTCACCAGCGCGCGGGCGATGGCCACACGCTGCTGCTGACCGCCGGACAGCTCGGCGGGCTTGCGCTCCATCAGGCCGTCGATCTGCACCAGCTTGGCAGCCTCCAGCGCCTTCTGCTCCATGACCTCCTTGGGCAGACGGGCGTCGCCCTTGAGATTCTGCAGGGGGAACAGGATGTTCTGCCGCACGGTGAGGTGGGGGTACAGGGCGTAGTTCTGGAACACCAGACCCACGCCGCGCTCCTGGGGCGTCAGATCGGTGACATCTTCGTCACCGAAAAAGATGCGGCCGGAGGTGGGGGGCTGCAGGCCGGACAGCAGATTCAGCGTGGTGCTTTTGCCGCAGCCGGAGGGGCCCAGAAGGCCGATGAGCTTGCCGTCGGGGATCTCCACGTTGAGATCGTTGACCGCGATGACCTCGGTCTTGGCGCCTTTGCCGCGGCCGGGATATTTCTTGGTAAGATTGTGCAGGGTGACTTTCATATGGCGCACTCCTCCTTTTGGAGATATCAGTCCAGAATGGTGATGGAGGTGATGACCGGCTGACGGTCCACCATCATGGTGCCGTTGCTGTCCACCGGCTTGGCCTGCTCACAGATGGCGTCCACCACCTCCATGCCCTCGATGACGCGGCCGAAGGCGGCGTACTGGCCGTCCAGATAGGTGCTGTCCTCGTGAACGATGAAGAACTGGGAGCTGGCGCTGTCATAGGACTTGGAACGGGCCATGGACAGGGTGCCGCGGACGTGGGAGATGTTGTTTTCGTAGCCGTTGAGGGCGAACTCGCCGGTGATCTGCTGACCGCTGCCGCCGGTGCCGTTCTTGCTGGGATCGCCGCCCTGGATCATAAAGCCCTTGATGATGCGGTGGAAGGTCAGGCCGTCATAGAAGCCTTCCTCGGCCAGTTTGATGAAGTTTTCCACCGAGATGGGGGCGGTGTTGCCGTCCAGCTCTACCTTGATGGTGCCGTAATCCCGCACTGTGATCTCGGCGTGGTGGATGCCGATGCCGTCTGCGGGCTGGGCCGCGGGCTTGGCAAAGAAACTCCAGCACAGAGCGAATACCGCCATGGCGGCGGCGATGACGACGATGATATAGGGGCTGCGGTTATTCTTTTTCTGTTCTTTTTTCATGGGGATCTTCCTTTCCTTGGGGGAGATATCATGTGCATTGTATCACAGATTTTTAGCGGTGAAAAGAAGAAAAGACCGTCCCGAAGGACGGTCTTTTTGGTTTTTGATTACCAGTTGAAGTTGATCAGGCCCATGATGTAGACCACCAGGATGCCCACGGGAACCACATAGGCAAAGACGGGACGCATCCAATCCTGAACCTTCAGGCCCTTGCCGGTGTTGGCCTCGGCCTTGAACTTCTCCCAACCCCAGCCAAAGCGCTTGTTGCAGCAGAACAGAGCGATGATCAGAGAGCCCAGAGGCAGCAGGTTGTTGGAAACGATGAAATCCCAGAAGTCGAGCCAGGCAGTGCCGTCGCCGAAGGGAACGAAACCGGCGAAGGTGCTGAAGCCCAGAGCGGTGGTGATGGAGGTGCAGAAGATCACGATGCCGCAGATGATGCAGCCCTTGGGACGGTTCCAGCCGGTCAGTTCGCGGACACAGGCCAGAATGTTCTCAAAGACGGCCAGGATGGTGGACATGGCGGCAAAGACCATGAACAGGAAGAAGACAGAACCCCACAGGCGGCCGCCGTTCATGTTGTTGAAGACGGTAGCCATGGTGTCGAACAGCAGGCCGGGGCCGGCGCCGACTTCCAGATTGTAAGTGGTGCAGGCAGGGAAGATGATCAGGCCGGCGGTAATGGCAACGAAGAAGTCCAGACAGATGATGTTGATACTTTCGCCCAT
>JAFYPP010000018.1 GCA_017559995.1 Clostridia bacterium
GTGCAGGTAGCCTCCGCACCGGGGGTATGGCCCAAAGCGGGCACCTTATCGGCAACATAGGTGTCACCGCAGGCGCAGGTGTAGGTGGTGTAGCCTTCCTCCGTACAGGTGGGTGCCGTTACCACAGCCTCATGGGCGTGGCCCTTGGCAGGTACTGCGTCAACAACGTAGCTATCCCCACAAGCGCAGATATAAGTGGTATAGCCATCCGTCGTACAGGTGGGGGCCGTCACCATAGCCTCATGGGCATGACCATTGGCAGGCGCCAGTTCCGTGCCGCACACCGTACAAGTCTGGGCGGCAGTGCAGGTAGCCTCCGCACCGGGGGTATGGCCCAAAGCGGATGTAACTTCCGCGCCGCACACGGTACAGATCTGAGCGGTGGTACAGGTGGCCTCCGCACCGGGGGTATGGCCCAGGGCGGATGCAATTTCCGCGCCGCACACGGTACAGGTCTGTGCGGTGGTACAGGTAGCCCCCGCACCGGGCGCATGGCCCAGGGCGGCTTTTACCTCGGCCTCGCAATATCCGCAGACAACGGCGTTGATGCAATCCGGTTCCACATCGCCAATGGGAACCTCCATCTCCACCCAGCCGCAGTCATCCCCGCTGCTTTGGCTGCCGTCTTTACTGTATTTGATAATAACCGTATCTCCGGCAGACAGATTCAACTGCATACTCTTTTGCGCCACAGTGCCAGAGATTATATCTTTTTGCTGGGAATTGTGGAGGATTGTTAGTTTATCATAGTTTCTTTCGCTGGAGACGCCATAGGTCAGAGACAGCGTGCAGCTGCCCTTTGCAACCACACGAAGCTGCGAGGTGGAGCTGCTGCTATGGTTGTTAGACCTGTACTGGCTGCCGCTCAAAACAAAGGGGACCGAACTATCGTTATACACGGTAAGGAGCGACTTGGGGCCGGAGGTAGTCACGGTCACGCGATGGCCCACGGCAGGCTTCAATACAGTCTCACAGTAATAGCAGGCGACGGGGTTGGTGCAGTCCGGTTCAGCACTGTCTGCCGGGACATCTACTTCCACCATGGCTGTTACATGATCGTAATCAAGGGAGACCCAGCCCCGGTCTTCTCCGTTGCTCTGGCTGCCGTCTTTGCTGTAACGCACGGTGACCACATCGCCGGCCGCCAGGGTCAGGGTGACGGTTTTTCCGGTCACAGAGCCGGAAATCACATCTACCTGCCTCGAATTCTGCAAAATGAACAGTTTGTCAAAGTTCTGCTCGCTGGAAACACCGTATGTCAGTGTCAGACTACATGCATACTGTGCATTGATCTGAATTTCGGAGGAAGAATTGTGCGCTTTATTGTTTGAGTAATAGGTTTCGCCAGTCAGAGTGAAGGGTACTGCGCTAGCATTCTGCACGGTCAGCGGATCCACCACCATAGACTGCAGCTGACGGACCCGGTGTCCCAAAGCGGGTACGCTCTGCGTGGCGAGCAAAATCTCGCCACAGGTACTGCAGCGTTTACCTTCGGTCGTGCCGGACTCGTTACAGGTGGGTTCCACCGCGGCGATGGCCGATTCGGTATGACCCGTGGCAGGAATCACCTGCTGTTCTACCAGAACCTCGTCACACACGGTGCAGAACTTACCTTCTGTCAGACCGGTTTCCGTACAGGTGGGATCGATAGCAGGCGCTGTCAGTTCGTTGTGGGGCATACACATGGCCATCCATGTGAGGCTTCCCTGGTAGTTGTTCCGCAAACTGTCGGTCCATGTTTCGTTGCCGCGAGGATAGTACACCGTTGCGGTAACGTTCATAAATGCGTTGTAGCCGATGCTGGGCGCGTCGCCCCGGAAGGTAACCGTTGTCAGGCTACTGCAATCCCGGAAAGCGACTACGCCGATAGACCTGACACTGTCGGGAATGGTTACCGATGTCAGCGGACAGTAGGCAAAGGCCCCCTCGCCGATGGTGGTCACATTGTCGTGGAGCTCGACCGACTGCAGGCCGCAGCTGGAAAAGGCGCTGTTGCCGATCGCAGTCACGCCAGCGGGGATCCGTACAGTCTTCAGCCCACTGCATCCGCTGAATGCCGACGTTCCCATAACACTAAGCGTTTCGGGGAGATCAATCGACTGCAGACTTCTGCAGTTATAGAACGCCATCTGATCAATCCGTGTCACGCTGTCGGGGATATCCACAGTCTGCATACCGCAGCCATAAAATGCGCGTTCACCAATGGACGTCACGCCGTCCCCGATATCTACATGGGTAATGGTGGAGTTATAACTGTACCAGGGTACGGAACTGGAGGACGCATAGTACTTCATGGCGCCTGTGCCAGTGATGGACAGAATGCCGGTATCCGTATGCAGTTCCCAAATCAGATTCGTTCCGTCACCCTCTGCGCCGCAATAACCGGTGGCATAGCCGCACCAGGTCAGCGTTCCGCCGTAACTGCTTGTGATAACCGAACCCCAGCCGGTGCGATCGGCCGAAAAGTTTGCCGTGGCTACTACGTTAGTGAACGCATTGGAACTAATGGTGGGGCCATTACCCTCAAAGGTGATTTTTTTCAGTGCAGTACATCCATAGAAGGCACGGGAGCCGATTTCAGTGACACCTTCTCCGATAGTCACTTCGGTCATAGCGGTGCAATTGTAGAATGCGTCCGACTCAATGGATATAACGCTGTCGCACAGGGTAACTTTTTTCAGCGCGGTACAGCCATAGAAAGCATCCTGACCGACAGCGGTGATCTTGCCGACGACTTCCACCGCAGTGATTGAACTGCGCTGATCGTACCACGGCTGCGATTGATAGAGCGTATATACATAGTCCGGCATCGCACCGCTGCCCAAAATCACCAGCGTTCCGTTGGTGGTCAGTGCCCAGTGCACATTCTTGCTGCAGGTGCCGCTGGCAGAGACCCGTCTCCATGTGATGTCTCCGCCGTAATCCGAAGAAACCGACCAGCTGCTGCTGTACCAGACTTCACCATTGACGTTGGCAAATGCATTTGTCCCGAAATAGGGCCTGTTGCCGCTAAACTTCAGCAGCTGCAGTTCGGTACAGTTGGCAAAGGCGTTGCTCTCCACATCGGTAACGGTACCGGCAACCTGCACTTCGGTCAGGGCGGTACATTCGCTGAAAGCGTAGCTGCCCACAGAGGTGACACCGGAGCCGATGATCACCTTTTTGATGCCGGTGCGGTGTGCCGCCCATGGCACGTTGGCAGCCGCCGACCAGTCGGACATCGCACCGGTTCCAAGAACCGTCAGCGTGCCGTTGTTGTCAAAGATCCATTCCGTTTTTCCGGAGGTTCCCCGGGCGGAGATCACACCCCAGGTCAACGTACCGCCATAGTTGGCCTTTACGCCGGAGGCCGACCAGCCGGAATAACTGCTGGGATAGTACACATTGCTAACCACATTGGCAAAGGCGTAACTTCCGATTGTGGGGGCATTGCCCAGAAACTCCACGCACTGCAGCGTGGTGCAGTTTCGGAAGGCATACGTGCCGATAGAGGTAACGCTGGCAGGGATGGTTACCTTGGTCAGTTTGAGCGTAGAGAAGGCATAGTTGCCGATGCTGGAAACCCGACTGCCCAGCGAAAGGGTGGTCATGGACGTACATCCGTTAAAGGCATAGTTACCGATGCTTGTGACGCCGTTGCCGATGGTCACGGTTTTCAATCCGCTGCAGCTGCTGAAAGCATGCGTACCGATGGTGGTGACACTGTCCGGAACGGTAAGCGCCGTCAAAGAGGAACAACTGCTGAACGCATAGTCACCGATGGTCTTGATTTTGCTTCCCATCGTGATCTTGTTCAGCTTATTGCAGCCGTAAAAAGCGTTTGCGCCGATTGCGGTTATGCTTTCGGGAAGGGTAACATCGGTAAGTGCGGTGCAGTTTCTAAAGGCGTACTCTCCGATGGAGGTAATGCCTTCGGAGATCACTATGGTTTTAATGTTGGAAAGATAGGCCTTCCACGGCACAGTATCTGTGGTGTAATTTTCCATGGCACCGGTACCGGTGATCGTCAGAACACCGCCGCCGTTCACATAGTCCACTTTCCACGTGATGTTTCCGGAGACCGTCTCGGCGGCCAGCTTCCAGTTCAGCGTGCCGCCGTAATTTTTCATCACGCTCACCGTCCAGCTGGTGTTCTCAGCCGGGTAATAAACATCCGCAACTACATCCTCAAACACATAACTGGCAAAGCTGGGCGCACTGCCCTCAAAGGTAATCTTCTTCAGGCTTGTACAATAGGAAAATGCATCACTATACAGGGTTGCAACACTGCTGGGCAGGGTGAGTTCCGTCAACGCCGTACAATCGTAAAAGGCGTAATACTTGATAGTCGTTACATAACCCAGATCCACCGAAACAAGATTTGTGCACTGGGCAAAGGCGCGCTCATCAACGGTGGTTGTATAACTCGACATTGTAATACCCGTCAATCCGCTGCAGCCGTAAAATGCATAAGGGCCGACGGTTCGCACATAAGACGGAACGGTGAAATCTCCGGTTTTTCCGTTGGGATAGCAAACCAGTGTATCGCCGTTGTAATTGTAGACAATGCCTCCCGAACCGTAGAACGCGGTGCTGCCCGATTCCACGTTGATTGCAGTCAGGTTACTGCAACCGGCAAAGGAGGAAGGCGAAAAGACGGTAACATTTTTCGGAATGGTGAACTGCGTCAGGCTTGTACAGTTGCCGAACACAAAACCGTAGTCCATGGAATTATCATTGGTACCGATGCGGGTAACGCTGTCCGGAATGGTAACAGATGTCAAGTTGACGCAGCCGTAAAAGGCACGGGTACCGATGCCGGTAACACCTTCTTCGATGACGATCGAACGGATCTGCTCCAGATAATTGCGCCAGGGCGCGGTGGTTTGTTCACTGTAATATCGGGAGAAGTTGTACATATCACCGGTACCGGAAATTGTCAATGTGCCGTTGATGGAAAGGCGCCACGGCATATCGGTGCTGATCAGACCCTTATCTACGATCCAGGATAATGTGCCGCCAAAGTTTTGAGAAACGATTTCGGCCCAATCACTGCTATAGGTGGGCACCACGCACAAAACAGTATCTCCCTGAAACGCCGTATTGGCAATCTGAGGAGCCTGGTTGCGGAAGGTGATTTCTGTCATGCCGGTACAGTTGGAAAACGCTTTTTCGCCAATCGTCGTGATTCCTGCACCGATCTCCACATTGTTCAGCGCAGTACAGTTGGAAAAAGCACCGGCAGGAATCTCGGCCATTCCACTGCCGAAGGTGACCGATGCGAGGGACGTACAGTGTCCAAATGCATTTTCGCCCAGTTCGGTCACACTAGCGGGAATGGTCACAGACGCCAGCTTTCTACAGCTGTAAAATGCATTTCTGCCGATGAGTTCCAGTTCACTGCCGAAATTGATTTGGGCCAAACTGTTGCAGTAGTAAAAGGCATAGTTTCCAATCTGCTCCACGGTGTCTGCCATTACCACAGAAGCCAGTTTGCTGTGGTTATAAAAGGCATACGCACCAATGGAAGTGACATATTTCTCAATGCGCACCGCGGTGATGGAAGAGGCGTGCGAATACCAGGGCGTGTTGGTTCCGCTGTAATCAAACATATCTCCACTACCGGAGATGACCAGCGTTCCGTCATCTTGCAGTACCCAAACAGCGCTTTCACCGCAGCTGCCCATATCCAACCAGCCGCTGCTTTCCATGCCACAGGCCGTGCAAACACCGTCCGCGTAGGCATGGGTTCCCTTTGCAATCAGAGAGAGATCCGAAGTAACGGGATCATCCGGTTCAAACAATTCGGTTCCGTCGTAATAGGAAGAGCATTCCGACAGTTCGGGCATCTCCACGGTGTCACCGTAGTTGGCATAGCGGACCGCGTCAATTTCACCCACGATGGTTATCCGATAAATGCGATTGTCCTCGGTGAGCGGCTGCGGCTCGGTGTCCACGCCTATCTCCAAACCAAAGTAATCCCGCAGACTATAGGTCACCGCAGCAACATCATTGACATAACTGCCCGTCTGCGCGGGACTTTGCCATAGGGGTCCTCCGTTATAGCCGACTTCCGTATAGTAGCAGTTGGTAAACTTACCGGATCTACCGATAGGATCGCCGTAACCATCTGAGCTGTGGGTCAGCGATCCTCCATTATAGCAACTATCATATACGTTTCCGCTGCCGCCGGCGATTCCGGAAGCAAAAAAGGTGCTGATACCCCCGTAGTTGCCGCAGCCGATGAAGGTCGTGCCGTACGCTTGTCCAGCAATACCGCCCAGCCAGGTGGAACCGTTATCCTCAGAGTATGCATTTCCGGAGACACTGGCGCGATTCATGCATCCCTCTACCTCCGCGCCGGAAAGGTAGCCCGCAATGCCGCCGCAGTCAGCGCTGTTGCTTCCGCCTTTGATCCACATATTATTGGTGCAGTTCAGGATCCGAAAGCTACCGTCACTTCCCTGTCCGTAACCGACGATGCCTCCGCCGTAATCATCGCAGGTACAGTTACCGTCGGAAGTGCAACCGGAGATGGTCAGGTCACCGTCTTCCGCGTCTGCATACGCCACGATGCCGCCGATATATATCGCCGTCACATAGTCGTCATCGTCCAAATCGTCAGTGGGACCGATATCCGTCAGTTCACCGTTGACATGGCAGTCCGTGATGCTGATGGAGCCGGTTCCCGCATCGGCATAGGCCACCAGACCCGACAGATACTCCAGACCGGATACAGAATAGTCCGTAAGGATGACGTTCCGGATCTCCGCACCGCTGCCTACATAGGCAAACATGGCAGAATAATCCCCCGAAACCGTCATATTGGAAATGCTCTTGTCATTTCCGTCAAAGCTTCCGCGAAATGCCGTCGTTTCCGTGCCGATGGGCATCCATGTATCGGTCAGCGCAATATCAGTCGTCACCTTGAAATGTTTTCCATTGTAAGAATTGCCGCTCTTGACATCAGCTGCCAATTGCCGCAATTGACTTTCGTTGGTAATGAGATATGGCGAAGCCTCCGTTCCGCTGCCACTCCAGGCAGCCGCCGAAGCGGTCACCGTCAGCGCCGCCAACAGCAAGGCGACTATCATCCAGTAATAAAACAGTTTTTTCATTCCCGTTTCTCCTTTGTCTGACTGCATTTGCGCGGAATACTTTCACGCATACCTGGTACGATTATACCACTCGCCATACTGTTAATCAATGAAAACGTGGACATGAACAACGCAAAAAGCAGCGCCGGAAAATTCATCCGGCGCTGCTTGTGTTCCTCATCCCGCTTTTTGTTCCAGACGGATGCGGTCGGCGATCATGGAGATGAATTCCGAGTTGGTCGGCTTTCCTTTGATGTTGCTGACAGTGTACCCAAAGAAGCTGTTGAGCACCTCCACGTCTCCCCTGTCCCATGCCACCTCGATGGCGTGGCGGATGGCACGCTCCACCCGGCTGGAGGTGGTCTTGTACCGCTTGGCTACCGTGGGATAAAGCACCTTTGTGATGGCGTTGATGATGTCCATATCCTGCACCGTCATGATGATGGCCTCACGCAGGTACTGGTACCCTTTGATGTGGGCGGGCACGCCGATGTCATGAATGATGCCGGTGACCCGCATCTCCAGTTCCACCTCGGGCGGGACGGTCTTGACCTGCGGCGCAAAGACGGTCCCCCCGGCCTTGTGGTTTGCGATCCGCTTGGCCAGATCGTCCAGATCACAGGGCTTGAGGGTGAAATGGTCCACCTTGAGGGCCATGGCCTCGGCCAGCACGCTGTCGCTGGAAAAGGACGACAGCAGAAACACCGCCGGCATCTGCTTGGGATCGCTTTCCCGCAGGGTGCGCACCACCGAAAGGCCATCCTTTTTGGCCAGCATGGCGTCCAGCACCAGCACGTCGGGCCGCTTCTCCCGCACCATGGTCAACAATTCCGCTCCGTCCCGGGCCATCCCCACCACGTCCAAAGCTGTATAGGTTTTCAGCTGCCGCTGCAGCAGCTGGCAAAAATCCAGATTGTCATCCGCCAGGATGATCTTCATGTGCTCACTCATGCGCACGTCCTCGCTCTTCTCAGATTTTCGGTACCGTAGGTCTAAAATAACACACCAACCAAAGCTTTACAATCTTTTTTCGGGATTTTCTCAATAAATCGTCAGTCAAAAATCGCATATTTTATATCTAAATATATATTATTCGCATCTTTTCGACATAATTCTATCTCTTTTTGTCGTTTTCGCGGTGTCGCCCATCCGCATCCCCCTCGGATTGACAGCGTCCGTCACGGCCTTTATAATAGAGAAAAAATCACCTGTTCAGGAGGCTGCTATGCCCAGGATCATTCCCATCACCGACTTTCTTGACCCGGCGCTGGACGTGTACGCACGGCTGAGCGAAAACCAGCTGGTTTGCCGGGAACACCCCGAGGAAGGGCTGTTTATCGCCGAAAGTCCCAAAGTCATCGAACGCGCCCTGGACGGCGGCTGCCTGCCGGTATCCTTTTTGGTGGAGGACCGCCATGTGGACACCCAGGCCAGGGAACTGATCCACCGCTGCGGCGACATCCCGGTATACACCGCTCCCTTTGACGTGCTCACCCAACTCACCGGCTTCAAGCTGACCCGTGGTATGCTGTGTGCCATGCGGCGGCCCGCGCCCCCCTCGGTGGCCCGGGTTTGCGAAAACGCCCGCCGGGTGGCGGTGCTGGAAAATGTGATGAACCCCACCAACATCGGCGCTATTTTCCGCTCGGCGGCGGCACTGGGCATGGACGCCGTGCTGCTGACCCCCGCCTGTTCCGATCCGCTGTACCGCCGTGCCATCCGTGTGAGCATGGGTACGGTATTTCAGGTGCCGTGGGCATGGCTGGAGGATTTTTCCCAGCTGCGGGAGCTGGGTTTCCAAACGGCGGCCATGGCGCTGAAGGACGATTCCCTGTCCATTCGGGATCCCCGGCTGGCACAGGTGGAAAAGCTGGCGGTGGTGCTTGGCACCGAAGGCGACGGTCTGGCCGACAGCACCATCGAAGGCTGCGATTTCACCGTGAAGATCCCCATGAGCCACGGCGTGGATTCTCTCAACGTGGCAGCGGCCAGCGCCGTAGCATTCTGGCAGCTGGGCAATATGGAATAAATGAAAAAGACAGAGGCGTGTGCCTCTGTCTTTCTTTTTCCACCGTTACAGATCCAGTTTTTCAAACCGCTTTTGCGATACTTTGCAGGACAAAACCGTGGCGAACGCGTACAGCGCCGCCGCGCACAGCAGCACTGCCATCTGCCGTCCAAGGCAGCTGCCATCCAGCACGTTGGTCCACGCCATGCCGGGAAGATGGTGCAGGGCCTCGGCCGCGCCGATGGTGAGAAAGGCGAAAACGCCGAAGGCCAGAAACGGTCTGCCGATGTTGTAGGCGGTTTTGAAAAAGCCGCCCAGAAACAGGACGTTGAACCCGGCGACGATCACCAGCACGAAGGCCAGAAAAACGGGATTGGCCCCCATCATCACATTGTGCACGTAGACCGGCACTTCAGCCAAGAAGGTCATACGCACCCAGGTAAAGGCCGCAAACAGAGCGAACGCCCCCATCTGCAGACAGACCGCGGCAAGATATTTTGCCGCCACGATGTGGGTCTTGCGCACCGGCAGCAGCAGGGAATAGGTGATGTCCCCCGCCTCCCGCTGGTACTGGTATCCCTGAAACATACCCATGCCGATAAAAAACGCACCGCACAAAATGGGATAGCCGGGCAAAAAGGCCATCAGGGCAAAGCCCAGAAACAGCACGGTCAACAGCGGCGTGGCCAGCCGTAATTCTTTATAAAGCAAGTTTTTCACGGAACGCCTCTTTCTCATAGCGCAGCATCACGTCGTCCAGGGTGCCGTTGCCCACAAACGTCCGCAGATCGCCGGAGTACACCAACTGCCCCTCCCGGATATAGGTGATGTCATCGGCGCATTTTTCCAGATCGGAGGTGATGTGGGTGGAAAACAGCAGGGATACGCCCCGGGCGCGCAGCAGACGGAAGATCTCCAGCAGTTCCTCCCGGGAGATGGGATCCAATCCGCTGGTGGGTTCGTCCAGGATCAGCAATTCGGCTCCGTGGGACAGCGCCAGCACCAGGTTGAGCTTCACCTTCATGCCCTGGGACAGCTGCGAGGGGGTCTTGTTGGTATCCAGCGCGAACAGTTCCAGATAGTTTCGGCACGCTTCCTCATCCCAACCGGCGTAAAACCGCCTGGTGACGGACAGGATATCGCCGATCGTTCTCTTTTTGAAATACTCGGCGGCGCCGCCGGCATAGCCGATGCGCGGCTTGATCTCCCCTTCCTTTTCCCAAAGATCCATACCGAAGCAGGTGACCTGTCCCCCGTCGGCACGGACGATGTTCAGGATGGACTTCATGGTGGTGGTCTTGCCGGCGCCGTTTCGGCCGATCAGACCCATCACGGTACCCTTGCGCACGGAAAAGGAGATGTCCCGCAGTTGGAAGGTGGGATAGTCCTTGCAAAGGCCCTTTACTTCAAGCACATGCATGGCAAACTCCTAAAACCGGCTGCATTTGATGATGGCGATACCCTGCCTTTGGTCGGCCAGCAGCAGGACCTTCTCCCCCGGCTTCATGTCGAACATATCCATGACCGGTTTCGGCAGCGTGATGGTGCCCTCCCCCGACATATCCAGAACGCCGCAGATGCGGCCTCCGTCCACGGAATAACCGATGGTCTCCAGATCCCGCAGGGGCTTGTTCACCAATTCATCCAGCGATACCCGGTACAAGGAGGTCAGCTTCACGCAGTTGAGCAGGTCGGGGTAAGATTCTCCGGCCTCCCACTTGGCCACCGTCTGCCGGGACACCGAGATGATCTCCGCGAGATTTTCCAGCGTGTAACCGGACTTGTAGCGCAGCAGCTTCAAATTGTCAGCGATATTTAAACTCATGGTCGCACTCCTCTCATGCATGATCGTTGTGTTCAGTATAGCGCCGGACGCGGTCAAAAACAACCAACCGGCTTTAACCCGTTATGTTCGTTTTCCTTACCAAAAAAGCAGAGGCTCATGCCTCTGCCTTTTGCTACGTTGTCTTTCCCGCCCGGTAGAGCAGGGCCGCCTTTGCCAGCAGCAGCGAGAACACCACCGTCAGGGCGTAGGGCTGCCGTGCCAGCGCCAAAAAGAACACCATGACGACGCTCAATGCCGCGGAACAGGCGGTCACGACCCGCCGCGGGCGCTCCTTTTGCAGCCGGAGCAGCAGCAGACCCAAGGCGCCCAGCGCTGTCAAGGCCACAAACGCCGCCCAGTACACCGCCCGGTGCAGAGGCGACGCCTGTCGGTAGGCAAACAGGTTGACCGCGTACACGAAGCCGTCCGCCGTTTGGGGATACAGGGGCAGCAGGATGAGCAAACAGGAAAACAGGTCGGTCATACCGTACAGCAGGCCGTACACCCGGCGCAGGTGGTCGGTGTGTTCCCGTTGGGCCAGGGAAAGCAGTTTTTCTCCCGACAGCAAATCGTCGATGGACACGGAAAAGAAGCCGGATACCTCCTTCAGCGAGTCGATGCTGGGGTATCCCCTGCCCGACTCCCATTTGGAGACGGCGGTGCGGGATACGAACAGGGCCTCCGCCAGTTCTTCCTGGGTGAGGCCTCTGCTTTTCCGCAGGGCCTGCAGTTTTTCACCAAACTCCATCACAAACCTCCCTTGTCTTTACACGACGGGACAAGCAGCAGAACACCTGCCCGATACAGTTGAAATCCACCGCCGCTGAGCAGCACGCCGCCCACGATATCGGTGATCCAATGCACGCCCGAAATCAGCCGTCCTGCTACCATCAACAGCGAGAAAACCACGGCGGCAAGGCCCACAGCTCGCGTTCCCCAACTCCGCTTCATCCGCCGCTCCGCCTGAAAGACCAGCGTGGGCATAACGCCGAGGGTCAGCAAGGTGGTGGAGGAGGGATAGGACGCCTCCATCCTGCCGTCGATCAAAATGGGGCGGTAATTGACGGGCACCCCTTCGAACAGCAGATACCCGGCAATGACTGCGGCGTAATAGACGCCCAGCAGCAGCAGATCACCGTCCACCTTTCGCAGACTTTTGCGCCGGACCAGTTGGGCCGCCCCCATGGCGGCGAAGATCAAACAGACGCCTACCGGCACGAGGCCCAGCCAATCGGTGGCGGTATACAGCGCCATATGCACACCGGTCAGCTGGTGGAACCGGCAGTTCAGCGTGGCAAGACCTACTGCGGTGCCGCTCTCCCCCGCCGGCCGTACGTCCACCGTTTGGATCAGCACCGTCCAGAGGATGAACAGTGCCACCAGAATCACGCCTGCCCAAAGGGCGGTTTTTGCTTTTTTCAAGTTCATCAAGTCCTTTCCCGTCTGTTTCTTGCAGACAGGATAGCAAAAAAGCCGCCCTGCGGAAAGAATCGAGGCGTCACAGCCGTGACACGTTTGGTGTCGGCAGGATATTTCCCGGTCTCCCGGCAGCAAGAAGAGGAAAAAACGGCAGGGGCTGCCGCCCCTGCCGCACAGTTTCCTTCAGCATCCGCGGTGGCCGGGCAGCGAGAAGATCACGATGCGCTCCCGCTCGTTTTTTCCTTCAAACAGATCGCCGCAGGGAATGTCGTCATAAAACTCCAGTTCCCCCACCGTCATAAGATAGGACAGATATTCCGCCGACGGGTAGTAGAAAAACAGCAGGATCTCCCGGGGCGCTTCGTAGTAGGATTCGATGACGCGCGCCATCACCTTGCGGAGGATCTCCACCGAGAAGGGGTTGAAAAAATAGCACCGATCCACCTCCGGCGGCACGGGATAGGTTTCCGCTCGGGCCTGCACGAAGGCGGTTTTGGCCTTCACCGCCGTCTTTTGATTTTCCAGCGCGCGCAGATAGATGCGCTCGTCGTACTCAATGCCCACGGCTTTTGCGCCGGTGCGGTTGGACAGGAAAAACCCTACCCTTCCCTTGCCGCAGCCGTAGTCCACCACCAGATTCCCTCCACCGAACAGGCGGCTGTCCGCCAGACGCTCCAGCACGGTATAGGGCGTGGGTTCATAGGGGTAGCGGTATTGGTCGGCGTTGACTTCGTCTCTGCCGTCGGTTTTGATCTGCAGACGCTTGTCCCACAAGCTTTCGTGATCCATGGCTCCCCCGTCAGTTCTTCCGTTTCGCGGGCATTTCGCTCCACAGCGTGAAGCCCAGGATCAGCAGGCCGCCTACGATCTGCGGCACGGAGATGCCCTCGTGCAGCCAGACCACACTCACCAGTACGGCGATCAGCGGATCGATATAGCTCAAAATGGCCACTTCCTGACCGGGCAGCTCCTTCAGCGCGGAGAAGTACATACAGTAGGTGATGCCGGTATGTACCAGACCCACGATCAGCAGGTTGGTCCAGCCCACGCTGTTCAGCCCGCCCAGGGTAAAGCCGCCGGTAAGGGCCACATAGGGCACCAGCACCACAATGGCCGACAGGAACTGGATAAAGGTGCGGTGCAGACCGGTGACGCCCTTGATGAACTTGTTCAGCAGCATGACCGTGGCGTAAAAGCACGCCGCGCCCAGGCCGAAGGCGATGCCCAGCAGATCCTGCTTTCCGCCGCCGGCGGTTCCGGTGATGAGCACCAGGCCGGCGGTAGACATCACAAAGCACAGCACCTGTTTGCCGGTGAACTTCTCCTTGAACAGCAAGGGACAGACCACCATCACGATGACCGGCGCAAAATAATAACTCAACGTGGCCACCGATACGGTAGTGTACTTATAGGCTTCGAACAAAAGGATCCAGTTGATGCCCATGGCGGCACCGGACAACAGCAGGAGCATCAGTTCTTTTTTGATGCTGCCAACCGAAAGGCCCTGCTTGGTGATCAGCAAAAAGCCGCCCACCAGCACAGCGGCAAGCACCGCCCGGTAAAGGGCCAGTTCGCCGGAACTGACAGGGATATTCCGGACAAAGGGTGCCAACGTACCGAATACGAACATGGATGCCGCCATCAGTATTTTTGCGGTATTTTCTTTTTTCATAGCCGTTCCTCTTGCCGTTACTGCTCCCGGAACTTGATCTCACCGGTCTCCCAGTTCATTTCCTCCACAATGGCCAGGGATTCCAGCTGATAGCCCAAATTGCGGATGATCTGTCCGCCGGCCTGGAATCCCTTTTCCACGGCAATGCCGATGCCCTCCACGGTGGCACCTGCAGCCTTGGCGATCTGGATGAGGCCCTGCAGCGCGCAGCCGTTGGCAAGGAAATCGTCGATCAGCAGCAGATGATCGTTCTCATTGAGGAACTTTTTGGAAACGATGACCTGGTTCTTATTCTTATGCGTAAAGGACTCCACCTCAGCGGTATACATTTCGCCGTCCAGATTGATGCTCTTTGCCTTTTTGGCAAAGACCACGGGAACACCGAAATGCTGCGCCGCGATGCAGGCAATGCCGATGCCGGAGGCTTCGATGGTAAGGATCTTGGTGATGGTCTTCCCTTCAAAGCGCCGCTTCCACTCACGGCCCATTTCGTTAAACAGTTCGGGATCCATCTGATGGTTTAAAAAGCTGTCCACCTTCAGTACGTTTCCTTCCTTGACGATGCCGTCTTTTACGATTCTCGCTTCCAAACAGTTCATATCCCATTTCCTCTCTGCCGATCGTTCTCTAAATCGGGAACGATCTTCTGATTTTTTGATAGTTGATTATAGCACGCCCTGTATGAAAAAGACAGGATTATCTGCGCAGCAGTTTCTGATAGGACTTATCCACGCAGATGGCGCCGAAGGGCGCGGTCAGTAGAATGGACACCACCGCCACCGTTAAAACCATGCTGCCGCAGGGCAGGCCCATGGCCATCGGGATGGTGCCGATAGCGGCCTGTACCGTGGCTTTGGGCGTATAGGCCATCATACAGAACAGCCGCTCTTTTTTGTTCAGTTCGGTTCCCAGCAGCGACAGCAGCACGCCCAGCATACGGAAACACACGGCGGCGACCACCAGAATGACCGTGGTGACACCAGCCGCCAGGGCGTAGCGCAGATCTACCGCAGCGCCCACAAGGACGAAGAGGAACACTTCGGCGCCAAGCCAGAGTTTGTTGTATTTGACGGACAGTCTCCGTGCCAGCGTGTCGTACTGCCCCTTCATCACAAGGCCCATGCTCATGATGGCCAGCAGGCCGGACAGGGCAACGATGTCCTCCAGCCGGGTTTGCAGTTCCAGCATGAGGAAGGAAACGCTCAGCATCACCAGCACCTTGAGGGAATCCCGCATATGGCATTTTTTGAACCACAGGATGAGCAGTTTTCCCACCAGAAAACCAAGAAGCACCCCCAGACAGATGGAGGTAGGGATCTGCACAAGGCCGGAAACCGCGACGCTTCCGGTAGCGGCCAGGGTGGTCAGCGCCGTAAACACCACGATGACGAACACGTCATCCACCGAGGCGCCCGCCAAAATCAGCTGGGGGATGCTTTGGCGCACGCCGTAGCCCTCCTCCATCAGGCGGATCATTCTGGGTACCACCACCGCCGGGGAAACCGCGGCGATCACGCTGCCCATGACGGCCGCCTCCAACAGGGATACACCCAGCAGTTTGGGCGCTAAAAGGACCGTGCCCAGCATTTCCACACAGGCGGGCACAAAGCACATCAGCACCGCCGGCCGGCCCACCTTTTTGAGGTCGGCAAGATCCAGCGACAGACCCGCTCTGGTGAGAATGATGACCAGGGCGATCTGCCGGATGTCGCCGTAGATCTGCAGGACAGTGTCATCCATCCACCCCAGAGCGTGGGGGCCCATCAGGATGCCCACCAGGATCATGCCCAGCAGACTGGGCAGTTTCATTTTCGCAAACAGCCAACCCGCGCCCAGACCGAGCAGCAGGATCAGCGCGATACTTGTCAGCATGAAAGAAACCTCCAATGGGAAAACCGACGGTCAGAGTGCCATGATATAGATCTGGCACGGATTGTTTTCGTCCCACAGTGTGGGAAAGACCTCGAACTCCTGAAATCCAAGAGAAAGATAAAACCGGTTGGTGGCGTCATACTCCTCGTAGCGCCCTATCTGCACGGTTTTCACCTGCAGGAAGGCATATCCGGCCCGGCGGGCAGCTTCTTTGGCTCGCGCAAATAACCCTTTGCCGATGCCGGTTCGGTGATACTCCTTGCGCACGCCCATAACGGCGAGTTCCACGGTCGCCTTTCCCGTTTCCTTGAGATACAGAAATCCCACGGGGATTTCACCTTCGTACGCGCAGAAGAAGGGCTTCCCGGCGCTGTCTCGGATGTAGTCCTCCCGCGCTTCGGGAATGCCGAACCACTCGGGCAGGGCCTCCAGGAGCACTCTTGCGATATGTTGTTTTTCCGAATCGTCAAAAATCTCTGTAATTTTCATATTCGCACCGCTTTATCCCATTGATCAGGCACATTATACCACGGGAAACGACAAAAAAACAGGGGTATTTGGCCCCTGTTCCTGTTTGGGATGGTTATTTTCTGGTGGGTACGATCTCCAGCCAGTAGCCGTCCGGATCGGTGATGAAGTAGATGCCCATGGCGGGGTTTTCGTAGCAGATACAGCCCATTTCCTCGTGGAGTTTGTGGGCGGCCTCATAGTCGTCTGCCTGGAAGGCCAGATGGAACTCGCATTCGCCCAGATCGTAGGCCTGGGGATGCTCCTCCAGCCAGGTGAGTTCCAGTTCAAAGGTGCTTTCTTCGTTGCCCATATAGACGAGGATGAAGCCGTCGCCGGTCTTGCGCCGCACCTCGTGCAGGCCAAGGGCCTTCTCATAGAAGGCGATGGATTTGTCCAGATCCGCCACGTTGTAGTTTTCGTGTACCATTTTGAACTTCATAATTGACCTCTTTTCCGCGTTTCGCTTTTCTTCTGTTTGTTGAATCTGATGGGTGTATTCCGGGTGATCGGCCAGGAACCGATCCATAATGGCAGGCATTCCCCAATAATGCATGGGGTATACCTGCTTTACCGGGATATGTTCCAGGAAATAACACAACCCCCTGTCGTAGTCACCCTCCTGTCGGGGATCCAAAACTACAAAGGCCGTATCGATCTCCCGCCCGTTGAGGGTTTGGGCCAGCAGATCGATCTGCGCCCGGTAATCGGCGGTCATTTGCCGGTTATAGGCGTCGCTTTCTTCCTCCCACACCCAATCGTTCAGGTCGCCGGCGTGGTAAAGATACTTGTCCCCG
Source organism: Clostridia bacterium (assembly GCA_017559995.1). GTDB lineage: Bacteria > Bacillota > Clostridia > Oscillospirales > Butyricicoccaceae > UBA4644. The sequence continues at coordinate 17,177 of JAFYPP010000018.1, forward strand.
TCCCGGATGAGAAAGGCAACGCCCAGATCGGTGGAGCGGAAGGTGGTGAGGGTCTGTGCCGCGCCCAGAAGGTATTCCGTTCCCGGGGATACCGACAGCGTTTCGACGTTTGCGGGGCGCCGGATATCATCCGCAAGGACCGCGCGGATGTGCCGCATACCCATGGCGGCCAGCCGGGAGAAGATCTCCTCGTTGTAGTGATCCTCGTGCCCGTGGCTGGAAAGCACGAAGATGGGCTTCTCCCTGTCCAGTTCCGGGAGGGTGCCCTTTTCGTAATCAAACAGATAATAGAATCGCTGGGTTTCCACAAGAAAACAGCTGTGATGAACGTAGGTGACCTTCATAGTCTTTCACTTTCTCCGGTTGTTTGCGCAAGTTGCTCTTTACCGCCATGATAATACAGGAAGGCGGCCGTGTCAATGCCAGAAAATTCCAGAAACCGGGTCGCCACAGCTTCCGCGCCGCACGAGCATGGGCAAGTTGTAATCCGATATGTCGTGTGCTATAATCGGTGCGAAACCTGCAGACCCCATTTGTTTTCGGAGGGATTTCCATAGAGACTTTTTCTTTCTGTCAATCACGGGCCAACATTTCATTTATACTATAATCAAACTCTTCCACAAAAGCGGGAAGCAAAACAAATTTCCGAAAGAATTTTTCCCGATCGTATCACATAGAGCCACATAAAGACAGAAAAAGACAGGGGCAACCCCCTGTCAATAATTTCACTCTGCTGCTTCTAACATATTCTCAATAAAGATACCATAGCCCCGCGTCGGATCATTCACCAGCACGTGCGTCACTGCCCCCACGATTCTCCCGGCCTGAATGATCGGGCTACCGCTCACGAGTGATTGGCATTAGGGACAACACCTTATGCGAAAACAACTATATCACACTACATCTCACACCAATGAAACATCACCACAAAACAACAATACATCCCCAATTGACATTAAAATTTCAATTAGATATAATAAAAACAGATCCGGAAAGGAGGATTTAAAGTATGAATTTCGAAACAATTTGGGCGCAAATCAAATCCCACGAAGGCGAAGTTTTTCACACAAAAACAGGATTGCCTTTTAAGTATCAAATCCTTAACAACGCAGTTATACCGGATCGAACCGGATTCCCATTGGCAAAATCCAACTTCGAGAAAGCGGCAAATATTGACCCTCTAATCGCTCCATGTCAAATCAACAAGCTTGTAATGGGTCCATCGTATGTGTATGCAATTCTCACCGACCAGAGAATACAATCTGCAAACTGAGAAAAATCCAGAGGCATTCGCCTCTGGATTTTCTATTATCCCGCCGCATCCAGCATATTCTCTATAAATATCCCATACCCTCTCGTCGGGTCATTCACCAGCACATGGGTCACCGCTCCAATCAGTTTCCCATTCTGAATAATCGGACTGCCGCTCACGGGTGATTGTCATTAGGGACAACCGTTTTTTGTTTTAGACCCTTGAAACAGCGTTTGGCCCACTTCCTGCAAACCGGAATAGGCACAACCATAGATACGATTTACCATACCCGCCACACACAAATCTTGTGTTTTGGAAAACTTCCAGAAGGTCAAAAAGCCTTCATTTGCGCCGTCATGGCCAGCATCATCGCCATGACTGCGAATACAAAGTCCGTAGCCGTCCATGACCGGTGTCATCATGCGGATCGCAGTTTCCCTTTTCAGCAGGCCGCCTTCCCGGATGCTCTGCGAAAGTGCAATACCGATCTTCGCCAACTCCGTTGGCGTGGACCAAAGGCCGGCAGCGGCATGTTCCGGGTAATAGTGATAGCCATGAGCCGGATCTTCATTTCTTCGCTCTCTGAGTCTGCCGCCAAATGCCGCATTGGAAACCAGGTCTTTGTCCAGGGGCTGGAAATAGCCCGTCCGTGTCAAACCCAGAGGTTCGGCCACCTCTTTGGCAAAGGCTTCCCGAAGGGTCGTTCCTGTGAGCCTTGTAAATGCAAGTTCCGCAAGGGTGGTACCGCCGCCCGAATAGCGGTACTGCTTTCCGTAAGGCTTGATTCTGCAGACTTTCGGGGAATTGCCCCGTCCGGCAATCACCTCCTCAAGTGTAAGCAGCGGCGCGTCTGCCCGATATCCCAGAAAGCCGTGGACACTATACCCCGCCGTGTGGGAAAGCAGCGCAGAAAAGGTCAACGGTTTTTTGACGAAATCCTTTACCACACTCGATATGTCTGCATCCAAGTCGATGAGTCCCTGATCCACATAACGAAGGAGTGTCAGCGTAAACATCGGTTTGCTGACCGAGCCGGCTTGGAACAGCATATCGGGGTTGACCGGGAAATCTTCTCCAAATCTTCCACTGCCGGAGCACCAGGTCTCGATATCGGCACCTTTGGCTACTGCAAGGCTCACGCCATATTCCCGATTTCCTCTTATTTTCAATAACTGATTTACATCTATGTCGTGAAATGTCTTTGCCATGCTGCCGCCTCCTTAATATCCGATTGCTCAAAGGTATTGTATCACACGCAATGGCAAAAAGACAGGGGCAACTGCCCCTGTCTTACGTTTACCCTGCTGCCTCCAGCATATTCTCGATAAATATCCCGTATCCCCGGGTCGGATCATTCACAAGAACATGGGTCACCGCGCCAACCAGTTTGCCGTCCTGAATGATGGGACTGCCGCTCATGCCCTGCACAATACCGCCGGTGACGGCGATCAGGTCGGGGTCGGTGACCTCCAGCAACAGATCCCGGCCGCCGTCGCCGTGATAAACCTTCACGATGCGCACATCATATTCCTGTACCTCATCGCCTGCAACATTGCTGAGGATGGTGGCCGGACCGGCGGACACCTCGTCCCCGTCGGCTACCGCAAGGGCCTCTTCCCCGTCGAACAGTTCCCGACGGGTCAGCATACCGTAAATGCCGGTCTGCCGGTTGTCCACCAGCCACCCCTGATCGTGGACAAGGTCGAACTGCCCGCACAGCTGCCCCGGCGTGCCGCTTTTGCTTTTTTCCACACTTGCCACGGTGGAAGGCATGACGCTGCCGGTGCCAAATGTCACCAGTTCTCCCGTATCGGCGTCACAGATACCGTGGCCGAGCGCGCCAAACACGCCGGTCTGGGGATCCACAAAGGTGATGGTGCCGATACCTGCCACGCTGTCCCGGATCCAGGCACCGATGCGCCAGCGCTCCAGCTGGGGATCAAAGACCGCCTTTACGGTGACGGTGTGCTCGGTTTCATCCCGCAGCACAGTGAACACCGCGTTCTCGCCGGTGAGCTGCCCCAGTTGATGGGTGAGGTTTTCGTTGCCGGTGATGTCCTGCCCGTTGAGCTTCAGCAGCACGTCACCAACCTGCAGGCCGCCGTCCTTCGCGGGACAGGTGCCGCTGCAATCCAACTTGGAAAAATCCACCACCATCGTGCCTTTGGAAAACAGTTTGATGCCGGTGGTGCGGCCCAGCGGGATCAATTTCTCGCCCACCGGCGGCAGATCGGAAAGGCCCGCCGCGGCGGCGGCCTGTCCAAACGTCATCGTGGTGAGCAGCACCGCGCAAAAAGCCGCCAGCAAAACGCCGCGGCCGATCACTTGCGCCATGGTATTCCGTTGTTTTTTTCGCATACAATTCCTCCTTTCGCCGGTTTTAGTATGACTCCCGAAAAAACAAAAAAAGCCGGGAAACCCGGCCTTTTTTTGAAAAAATTATTTTTCGCGGCGGACAAAGCGGATCTTGCACACGTCATCGCCGTTGGCGATGGTGGCAGGCAGATCCAGCTGGCAGCCGAAGCTTTCGGCAATGCCGCGGTCACCGCACATGGCGTGGTCGCACAGCAGCTTGATCTCCTCGTCGGAGCAGCCCTGCTTCTGCCACGCCTTGACCAACGGACAGTAGTGGAAGTCGATATCCAGATGATCGTCGTCGCACTTCTTCACGTCCATCTCAAAGACCCACTGGGCGGGTTTGGTGAACAGTGTCTTTTTCAGGCCCTTGAGGGAGTCGCCGCCGCCGGCCTTTTTGCGCAGATTGGCGCCCTGGTACAGGCCGCAGCGCTTGATGGCGGCAGGCGCGTAGTCCTGGGGCTCCAGGCCCTTTTTCCGGGCCTCGTCGCACAGCAGGTACATCCACAGCGCCCGATGCTCCAGCTGCTCCCGAATAGCCACAATGAGGGGATTTTTGATCCTGGCTTCGTTTTTGATGTTGCTCATATCGGTATCTCCTTTGAAAAAAGCCCACCTTTCGGTGGGCTTTTGCTTGTTTTACAGGGTGTTGCTGGAGCCCAGAACGTTGCGGATCTTGTGCTGGACCATAGCGCGCAACTCGTCACGGCCGTCCTTCAGGTACTGACGGGGGTCAAAGTGATCGGGATGGTCGTTGAGGTGCTTGCGGATGGCACCGGTCATGCACAGACGCAGGTCGGAGTCGATGTTGATCTTGCAGACGGCCATCTTGGAGGCCTCACGCAGCATCTCCTCGGGGATGCCGATGGCGTCGGGCATGGCGCCGCCGTACTGGTTGACCATCTTGACGAACTCCTGGGGCACGGAAGAGCTGCCGTGGAGGACGATGGGGAAATTGGGCAGGCGCTTGCCCACCTCTTCCAGAATGTCAAAGCGCAGCTGGGGCTTCTGGCCGGGCTTGAACTTATAAGCGCCGTGGCTGGTGCCGATGGCGATGGCCAGAGAGTCAACGCCGGTGCGGGTGACGAATTCTTCCACCTCGGCGGGGTTGGTAAACATGGCGTCGGCGTCGGACACATTGACGTCGTCCTCGATGCCGGCCAGCTTGCCCAGTTCGCCCTCAACGACGACACCGCGGGCGTGGGCGTATTCCACCACCTGCTTGGTGATGGCGATGTTTTCCTCAAAGCTGTACTTGCTGCCGTCGATCATGACGGAGGAGAAACCGCCGTCGATGCAGGACTTGCAGACCTCGAAGTTCTCGCCGTGGTCCAGGTGCAGGGCGATGGGCAGATCGGTGTCGGCGATGGCGGCCTCCACTAACTTGGTGAGGTAGATGTGCTTGGCGTACTTACGGGCACCTGCGGAAACCTGCAGGATGACGGGGGACTTTTCCAGCTGGGCAGCTTCGGTGATGCCCTGGATGATCTCCATATTATTGACGTTGAAGGCGCCGATGGCGTAACCGCCGGCGTAGGCTTTCTCGAACATTTCTTTCGTAGTGACCAAAGGCATGGGGGGTTCCTCCTTTTATTTCGGTTATTTCTATTTTACCACCCCTTTCCCGCCGTTGCAACATTGATTTCCCCGTTTTCTTGTGTTAAACTATACCCAAATCCGAAAATTTTAGGAGGATATGAATTATGGAACTTCGCGGAGCCTGTATCTTCGGCCAGTCCGGCGGCCCCACTTCTGTCATCAACGCCAGCGCCTACGGCGTTTTTAAGGCCGCTCTGGAGAGCGGCAGCATCACCCGTGTTCTGGGTGCCGCCCACGGCATCAAGGGCGTGCTCAACGACCGTCTGTACGATATTTCCAAGGAGGATCTCCAGGAGCTGGAGCTGCTGAAGAGCACCCCCTCCTCTGCCCTGGGTTCCTGCCGTTATAAGCTGAAGGATGCCAGCGTGGACGATACCGACTACAAGCGCATTCTGGAGATCTTCAAGAAGTATGACGTGCGCTACTTCTTCTACAACGGCGGCAACGACTCCATGGACACCTGCAACAAGATCTCCAAGTACATGCAGTCCGTCGGTTACGAGTGCCGTGTCATGGGCGTGCCCAAGACCATCGACAACGACCTGTTCGGCACCGACCACTGCCCCGGCTTCGGCTCCGCCGCCAAGTATATCGCCACCTCCTGCATGGAGATCTATCAGGACGCCTATGTCTACGACACCGGCGCCGTCACCATCGTGGAGTGCATGGGCCGCAACGCCGGCTGGCTGACCGCCGCCGCCGCTCTGGCCACCATGCAGGGCGCAGGCCCCGACTTGATCTATCTGCCCGAAGTGGCCTTTGACATTGACCGCTTCATGGCCGATGTGGAGCGCATCTGGAAGGAAAAGGGCAACTGCTTCGTGGCTATTTCCGAGGGTATTCTGGACAAGGACGGCGTGTTCATCGCCGAGTACGGCCAGAAGGACGTGAAGGCTGACGCTTTCGGCCACAAGCAGATGGGCGGCGCCGCCGCTTACCTGGCACAGGCCGTCAAGGAGCGTCTGGGCGCCAAGACCCGTGCCATCGAGTTCTCTCTGCTGCAGCGCTGCGGCGCCCACGTGGCCAGCAAGACCGACGTGGACGAGGCCGTCTGGATGGGCGAGTCCGCCGTCAAGGCCGCCATCGCCGGCGAGACCGACAAAATGGTGGCCATCGAGCGTGCCGAAGGCGAGGGTTACAATCCCCAGGTCAAGCTGGTGCCTCTGACCGCCACCGCCAACACCGAGCACAAGTTCCCCGTGGAGTGGATCACCGAGGACGGCGCCGGCATCAAGGCCGAGTTCGCCGCTTACGCCATGCCCCTCATTCAGGGTGAGCCTGAATACGCCTGGGAGAGCGGTCTCCCCCGTTTTGCCAAGCTGAAGAAGGTTTTTGCCGAATAATCACCGAAAGGGGCGTGCCACGCCCCTTTTTTCTTTTGACGGAGGTTTCCCTTATGGATTATCAGGTTTCCCAAAAGGTGCAGCAGATCTTTGACAAGGTCACCGGCCTGGAGCCGGTGCAAAAGGCGCTGGACTTTATCCACGAAGAAGAGGAGTTCTGTGTCAACGAGCAGATCGAGCTGGTGCTCATCGAGGCGCCCACCTTCCACGAGGAGGAGCGGGCCAAGGCGTTTTGCGAAAAGTTCCGCCGGTTGGGATTGGAGGACGTGCATATCGATCCCTACGGCAACGCGCTGGGTCTCTGGAAGGGCACCGGCGGCGGCCCCCGCATTCTGGTGGAGGCCCATCTGGACACGGTGTTCCCCTTTGGCTCGGTGAAGGAAGTCCGACGGGAGGGCAACCGCCTGTACGCACCCGGCATTGTGGACGACACCCGCGGTCTGGCGGCCATTCTGTCCACCCTCCGGGGCATGAAGGCTGCCGGCCTGCAGACCAAGGGCGACATCGTCTTTGCAGGCACCACCCGGGAAGAGGGCAAGGGTTCTCTGGGCGGCATGAAGGATCTGCTGGACAGCAACCCGGACATTGGTGGCTCCATCAGCGTAGACGGTAGCTGCACCGAGTACATCATCTACAAGGCCACCGGCTACAAGACCTATGAGATCAACTTCTACGGCATCGGCGGTCACGCCGCAGCCGACTTTGGCAAGATGGCCAACCCGGTCCACGCCGCCGCCCGGTTCGTGGCCAAGGTGGCGGATTTTGAAGTACCCACGGACCCCAGGACCACCTTCTGTGTATCCAACATTCACGCCGGTACCGATACGGCTATTCACGCCATCGCCCCCAAAGCCACGGTAAAGATCAACTATCGCTCCCAATCGGGAGCGGTGCTGGAAGAGCTGCACCAACGAGTGTTCCGGGCGGTGCAGGAGGCCTGTGACGAGGAGACCGCCCGGTGGGGCAAGGACACCATCACCTGGGATTGCGTCAACTACTGCGATGTGCCCGCCGGTGCCCAGGATCCCCACGCGCCGCTGGTAGAGGCCGCATTCCTGGCCGCCAAGACGGTCAGCGAAGATCCCTCTATCGTGAAACTGATCAACGGCGGCTGTGTCAACGGCAACATGTCCATCGCCCGGGGTCTGCCCTGCGTCACGCTGGGCGAAGGCCCCCGTGTGAACAACGTCCACAACCTCAACGAAAGCTTCGATCCCGAAGGCAGCTGGCGTCTCCCCCAGGAGATCCTGCTGACCCTGCTGCTGGCGGCAGGTATCGACGGCGAGACCGACAGCGTTCTGGCGTAAACGGTAAAGAAAAAAGCACCCCAAACGGGGTGCTTTTCTTTTTTACTTTTTGCACATGACCAGGGCGTCGTACTTTTTGCCGCCCACGGTATGGATGCCGATCTCCTTGTGGCAGGTGCGGAAGCCCAGCTTTTCGGCGCATCGCACCATACGGTGGTTGCCCGACCAGGTCTCCACATAGAACTCCTCCACGCCGTAGTCCCGATAGTAGTCCATAAATGCCTTGAGGGCACGGGTGCCCAGACCCTTGTCCCACATATCGGAAGCGCAGATGGCCACCGACAGGGCGCGGCGGAAGGACAGCGGATCGCCGGCCTCGTGGGGCGGCACCCAATCAAAGTGCTCGTCCAGCAGATAGGAGGTGACGAAGCCGATGTGGCGTCCCTCGTGCTCGATCTCCAGACGCCAGCGGATGGCGTCCTCGGGCAGGGTGGCGATGTACTCCTTCATATCGGCCCGCAGTTCCTCGGCGTCCACCCGCTCGATGGGCGCCCAGGGGGTATCGGCCCGGATCCACTCGATGTCCACGTTCATCCAGCGGATGTCGTCGGCGATGTCGGATTCACGGTAGTCACGCAAAACAATGTCTTTATAAGTAATTTCCATAGGAATGCCTCCTTAGAACATAGATGCAAACAGGTCCAGCTGGTTGCTTTCGGGCATATCGCCCAAGGCGCCGATGTCCCGCAGGGACTGGATGACGGCAGAGGACGCCTTGCCGCAGCGGATGGAAATGTCCTCCTGGGACATAAAGGGTTCCTTGTCCCGCTCTTCGGCAATGGACTGGGCGGCGGCTTCACCCACGCCGTTGAGAGCGGTGAAGGGCGGCCGCAGGCCGTTGCCCTCGATCTGGAAGGACTTGACCCCCGACTTGTAGATGTCCATGGGCAGGAAGGTAAATCCTCGCTTGCAGAACTCGTGGCACAGCTCCAGCACGATCATCTGGTCGTCCTCCACGGCGGTACGCTTGGGCATGGCCTTGAGATCCCGGTACTTTTTGCAGATGGCGGCGTCGCCCTGGAGGGCGGTGGCGCAGTCAAAGGCGTCCAGCTTGTTGCTGAAGTACACGCAATAATAGGCCAGAGGGTGATGCACCTTAAACCACGCGATACGGAAGGACATCATGGTATAGGCCACGGCGTGGCCGCGGGGGAACATATACTCGATCTTGTTGCAGGAGTCGATGTACCATTCGGGGATCTCGTGGGCACGCATCTCCTCTTCCCACTCGGGCTTGAGGCCTTTGCCCTTTCGGACGGCCTCGGAGATGGTGAAGGACAGTTTTTTGTCCAAGCCCACCGCGATCAGCTTGGTGGTAATGTCGTCACGGACCGAGATGACCTCGTTGATGGTGGCCAGGCCCTGGTTGATGATATCCTGGGCGTTGTTTCGCCACACGTTGGTGCCGTGGGACAGGCCGGAGATTCGGATGAGACCCTCCAGGGTGGTGGGCTGGGTCTCCATCAACATGCCGCGGGCGTTTTTGGTGCCGAACTCGGGCACGCCGGCCGAACCGGGCTGCTCCAGAATATCGTCGGTCTCGATACCCAGAGGGCCGATGTCGGTGAATGCCCGCATGGTCTCCTTATCATCCAGCGGCACGTCCATGGGATCCACGCCGGTGAGGTTCTGCAGATGGCGGATGATGGTGGGAACGTCGTGTCCCAGCTCGTCCAGCTTGAGCAGGTTGTCGTGGATGGAATGGAAGTCGAAGTGGGTAGTGATGATGTCGGAGTTGGGGTCGTCGGCGGGATGCTGCACGGGGGTGAACTCGTAAATGGTGCGGTCGGAGGGCACGATGATCAGGCCGCCGGGGTGCTGGCCGGTGGTACGCTTGACGCCGGTGCAGCCGGAGACCAGATGGTTGATCTCAGCGTTGTTGACCACCCTTCCCCGCTCTTCCAGATACTTTTTCACGAAGCCGAAGGCGGTCTTATCCTTGATGGTGCCGATGGTACCGGCCTTGAACACCTTGTCGTTACCGAAGAGATCCACGGTATAGCGATGGATCTGGCCCTGACATTCGCCGGAGAAGTTCAGGTCGATATCGGGGGTCTTGTCGGCGTTGAAGCCAAGGAAGGTGGCAAAGGGGATGTTGAAGCCGTCCTTGATCATATTGGTGCCGCACTTGGGGCAGTCCCGGTCGGGCATATCGGCGCCGGTCTGGAACTGGGGATCAATGTCCCAGATGGAATGGCGGCAGTTGGGGCAGCGGTAGTGGGGCTGGAGGGCGTTGACCTCGGTGATGCCCGAAAGATAGGCAACGAAGGAGGAGCCGACCGAGCCTCGGGAGCCCACCAGATAACCCATCTCCATGGACTTGGCCACCAGCTTCTGGGCGATCATGTACATGACGTCGAAGCCGTTTTTGATGATGGGGATCAGCTCGGCGTCCACACGCTCACTGACGATGGAGGGCAGCACGCCGTCCTCGGCGTACAGCTCCTCGGCCTTTTTGCGGCACATATCCTCCAGATCCTTGGCGGAGTTTTCGATGGAGGGCGGGTAGCTGCCCGACAGAACGGGCTCAATGAACTCGATCTGGTCGGCGATCATGTTGGGGTTCTTGACCACCACCTCGTAGGCACGCTGGGCGCCCAGATAGGAGAACTCCTCCAGCATTTCGTCGGTGGTCTTGAAGTACAGGGGGGCGTGGTCTTCAGCGTCCTTGAAGCCCATGCCGGCCTGCAGGATCTCGCGGTAGATGCCGTCCTCCGGCTCCAGGAAGTGGACGTCGCCGGTGGCGCACACCGGCTTGTGGAGGGCGTCGCCCAGTTTGAGGATGGTGCGGTTGAAGTCCCGCAGCTGCTCTTCGCTTTGGGCCAGTTCCTTATCCAGCAGGAAGCGGTTGTTGGCCAGAGGCTGGATCTCCAGATAATCGTAGAAGGAGGCCAGCTTCATCAGTTCGCCCCAGGGGCGGCCGGCCACCACGGCGTCAAACAGCTGTCCGGCCACACAGGCGGAACCCAGAATGAGGTTTTCCCGGGCGGCGGCCAGCTCGGACATGGGGATGATGGGGCGGCGGTTGAAGTATTTCAAATGGGCGTCGGAGATCAGCTTATACAGCGCTATGAGGCCGGGCCGGTTTTTCACCAGAATGACCAGATGGTAGGTCTTTTGTTTTTTATCGGGGCCGGAACCGCCGCGCAGCTGGCCCAGGGCACGGTTGATCTCGTCCACACGGGTGATGCCGCATTTTTCCTGCAGCATGGGAAGAAACCGCAAGAAGATCTCGGCCAGCACCTGGGCGTCGTCGGAGGCCCGGTGGTGATTGAACTTCAGGCCCAGCGCGTCGGCGATGATGTTCAGCTTATGCTTGTTCAGCTGGGGCATGAGGGCACGGGCCATCTCCACGGTGTCGATGGCGCACTTGGGGCACTCCAGACCCAGTTTTTCGCAGGCGGTGCCCACGAAAGCCATATCAAAGGGGGCGTTGTGGGCCACCAGAGGACGGCTGCCGCAGAACTCCAGGAACCGGGGCAGCTCCACGTCGATGGGATTGGCGTCACGCACCATATCCTCCCGGATGCCGGTGAGTTCGGTGATGCGCGCGGGAATGGGCTGGGTGGGCTTGACGTAGCAATGGAACTGGTCACAGATCTTGCCGCCGGACACGATGCAGGCGGCGATCTCGATGATCTCGCAATTGGCGGCGGACAGGCCGGTGGTCTCGGTGTCGAACACCACGATCTCGTCGGTGAGCAGGGCGTCGCTTTCGCCCTTGACGGCGTTGCCCTGGTCCAGATCGTCGATGCAGTAGGCCTCGATGCCGTACAGCACCTTGATGTCGGAGCCGCCCTTTTTCAGCTTGGCGGCGGCGTTCATCGCCTCGGGGAATGCCTGCACCACGCCGTGGTCGGTGATGGCCAGCGCCTTGTGGCCCATGGAGGCAGCCAGTTTCAACGCCTTGCCCGGGTCGCACAGGGCGTCCATGCTGGACATATTGGTATGTAAATGCAGCTCTACACGCTTTTCGTCGGCCTTGTCCTTACGGACGGCCTTTTTGCCTTTGAGGATGGCGTCAAAGTTCAGTTCCAGTTCCTGGGTGAACTGGGAGTAATGCACCTGGCCCTGGACGATGACGTAGGCGCCGGCCTTGATGTCACCCTCCAGCATGGAGGCAGACTCGTCGTCCAGCACCTTGGTGGCACGGATGGAGCCGGTGCCGTCGGAAAACTCGAACTTGACCACCGTCTTGTCCTTGCCGTTGAGCTTTTTGAACTCCACCAGGAAGATCTCGCCCTGGGCGGTGATGCGGCCGGTGTCCATGTTCACCTCGCCCAGCTTGACCAGTTCCCGGGTGGTGGGCTTACCGAAAATGACGGCGTCGTCCTCCTTGGGGCGGAACACGGGGGCGTTGGGGTCACGCTTGGGCTGGAAGCTGCGGCGCTGGGGCTTGTCCGGTGCAGGGGGCGGCGGGGCCGCGGGCCGCGCGGGAGGCTGCCAGTCA
>JAFYPP010000019.1 GCA_017559995.1 Clostridia bacterium
ATCCGCCGCAAGCTGGAGAAGTACGACTCCGAGGCCATGACCATCACCCTGCTGCTGACCTCCGAGGGCAAGAAGATGGGTAAGACTGCCGGCGGCGCCGTGTGGCTGGATCCCAACAAGACTTCTCCCTACGACTTCTATCAGTACTGGCGCAACATCGAGGACGCCGACGTCCTCAAGTGCATCCGTATGCTGACCTTCCTGCCTCTGGAGCAGATCGACGAGATGGACAAGTGGGAAGGCGCCCAGCTGAACACCGCCAAGGAGATCCTGGCCTTCGAGCTGACCCAGATGGTCCACGGCACCGAGGAGGCCGAAAAGGCCCGGGCCGCTGCCAAGGCTCTGTTCGCCAACGGCGGCGTCAGCGAGAATATGCCCACCTCCGAGTTCACCGCCGAGGAGATCGGCGAGGGTATCGCCATTCTCGACCTGATGGTCAAGGCCAAGCTGGCTCCCTCCAAGGGTGAAGCCCGCCGTCTGGTCCAGCAGGGCGGCGTGATGGTCAACGAGGAGAAGGTCACCGCCTTTGACCGCACCTTCACCGTTGCCGACATCCAGGCCGGCGACTTCATCATCAAGAAGGGCAAAAAGACCTTCCACCGCGTGGTGGTCAAGTAAATGATCCGTCCCGCGGAGCAGCGTGACGCGGCTGCCATCGGCCGCGTCTACTGCGGCGGCTGGAAGGCCGCTTACGACGGCTTGATGCCCGACTTCTTCCTCAACGCCCTGACGCCGGAAAACTGCGCCCCCAAGCCCGACCATATCGCCCCCAAGCGGCGGTTCGTGACCGAACTGGACGGGGAAGTGGTGGGCACCGTCACCTTTGGCGAAGGTCGTGAGGACGCCGCTATGGCCGAGATCCAGTCCCTCTACGTGCTGCCAGAGCATTGGCGCGAAGGGCAGGGAAGCGCCCTGTTCCGTGCCGTCTGCGAAAAGGCAAAGGAGCTGGGGTATCCCGGTCTGTATGTGTGGACGCTGGCGGGCAACGCCCGTGCCAAAGCCTTTTTTGAGGCCATGGGCATGACCGCCACCGGAGAGAACCGTGAGTTCGAGATCGCGGGAAGCTATCTTCCTGAAGTGCAGTATCAACTGAATTGGTAACGTGATATGATGATAGAGACCCAACGCCTGCGCTTGCGGGAATACCGTCCGGAGGATTTTGACGCGCTGTTGGAGATCCTCTCCGACGAAGAAACCATGCGGCATTATCCCAAACCCTACGATGCCCAGGGCACCAGCCGGTGGATCCGGTGGAATCTGGACAATTACCGGCAGTACGGTTTTGGCCTGTGGGCCATCGAGCTGAAGGAGACCGGCGCGTTTATCGGTGATTGCGGCCTGACCATGCAAAATATCGACGGGCAACAGCTGCCGGAGATCGGTTACCATATCCACAAATCTCACTGGCGAAAGGGTTACGCCGGTGAAGCGGCAAGGGCGGTCAGAGACTGGGCCTTTGAAAACACCGCGTTCGATTGTCTGTATTCCTATATGAACGCCACCAATGAGGCATCCTATGCCACGGCCCGTGCGGCCGGAATGGAGCGCGTCAAGGAGTATGAACTTCCGGGCGATGGGCTTCATTATGTGTACGCCATTACCCGGGCCGATTGGAAGCGGAATCAACGATAAAGAAAAGCCAGACTGCGACGGCAGTCTGGCTTTTGTCATATTCGCTTATTTCGGCGGATCGCAGGTTTTGCAGGGCTCATAGCCGGCAGCCTTCGCGTCCGCAAGGCTCTTCTCGATCTTGCTTTTGCTGAGATGGGAGCAGGAACCGAGATGATACTTGGTTCCGCTCTTGGTGACGTATACCACCTGACCAACCGGTTCCTCCACGACGGGCGTTGACCGGTCGGGCGCCGGGTCATCCACCGGAAGAGGCGTGAAGGTGAGCAGGGAAGAGGCTTGCTCCACGGCGGCGGATTGCGCCTGCCGCGAGCCTTCGGCAAGACCTTCGTCATAGCCCTGCAGCCGTCCCGCGGAAAAGCCTTCGGTGTAAACCGATTCCTGCGCGGCGGCTTCGCCCTGGGCGTACCCGGCGTGATAGCCGCTGTTGTAGGCTTCCTCCCGGGCCAGTGCCAGATCGGTCTCGGAATAGGCGTTACCGCCACGGCCAAGGCCAAAGGCGCACACCAGCGCCAACAGGGCAGCGCCCCACGTGGCAAACTTGCGCACAGCCATCAACCTCCTGCAAACAGATCAATAAATATATTCGAACTGGATACCCAGCACGTCCACGGTGTCCTTTTCCTGGATGCCGCGGGCTTCCAGCATATCAAACACGCCGGCTTTGCGCAGGGTGCGCTCGAAGTACATACGGGATTCGTACTCGCCAAAGTTGACCGAGCCCACGATCTTCTCCACCCAGGCGCCGCTGACATAGAAGATGGCGTCGGGGCCGCGGGTGATCTGGATATCGCGCTCGGGATTGAGCACGGGCTCCTCCAGGGACATTTCGGCCTCAAAGACCTCCACGGGAGGCAGCTGCTCCAGCTCGTGCCAAACGTGATAGATCAGTTCCTTGACGCCCTGGTTGGCGGCGGCGGAAATCTGGAACAGCTGGCAGCCCAGCTCGTCGGCCTTGGCCTGCAGACGCTGCAGGTTGTCGGATTCGGGATCCAGAATGTCACACTTGTTGGCCACAATGATCTGGGGACGCTGGGACAGCACTTCGCTGTACTGCTTCAGCTCGCGGTTGATGGTCTCCAGATCCTCCACGGGATCACGGCCCTCGCTGCCCGCGGCATCCACAACGTGAACCAGCAGACGGCAGCGCTCGATGTGGCGCAGGAAGTCGTGGCCCAGACCGGCGCCCTCGGCGGCGCCTTCGATGATGCCGGGGATGTCGGCGCACACGAAGGAGGAGCCTTCGGCCACGAACACCACGCCCAGGTTGGGAGCCAGGGTGGTGAAGTGATAGTTGGCGATCTTGGGACGGGCAGCGGAGATCATGGACAGCAGGGTACTCTTACCCACGTTGGGGAAGCCGATGAGGCCCACATCGGCGATCAGCTTCAGCTCCAGGATGATGAACCGCTCGTCGCCCTCCTGACCGGGCTTGGCAAAACGGGGAGCCTGACGGGTGGGGGTGGCAAAGTGGGCGTTGCCCCAGCCGCCGCGGCCGCCACGGGCAGCCACGAAGGGCTTGTCGTCGGACATATCGTGGATCAGCGCGCCGGTCTCGCCGTCCTTGATGAGGGTACCGCGGGGTACCTTGATGATGATATCGGCGCCGTCCTTGCCGAAGCAGCGCTTGGTGCCGCCGGGTTCGCCGTTGGCAGCCACATATTTCTTCTTATAGCGGAAGTCCAGCAGGGTAGCCATGTGGTTGTCCACCACAAAGACCACGTCGCCGCCCTTGCCGCCGTCACCGCCGTCGGGACCGCCGGCAGCAATATATTTCTCACGGTGGAAGCCGATGCAGCCGTCGCCGCCCTTACCGGCCTTGATTCTGATTTTCGCAACATCTACAAACATGGTATTTTCACCCTTGTTTTCTCAAATTTTAACTATTATATCACGGCTTGCGGTATATTTCCATACAAACCGGTGTTTTCGGACAAAAAGAAAGCATCCCGGACGAATGTCCGGGATGCAGAGTCGCAAAGCAATTATTAGTTACTGCTGCACTTCTTCGTACACGGAAACCTGCTTGCGGTCACGGCCCAGTCTCTCGAACCGGACAGTACCGTTAGCCAGAGCGAACAGAGTGTCATCGCTGCCTCTGCCCACGTTGGTACCGGGATGAATCTTAGTGCCGCGCTGCTTGACGAGAATGTTGCCTGCCAGAACGAACTGACCGTCAGCACGCTTCACGCCAAGGCGCTTGGACTCGGAATCGCGGCCGTTCTTAGTAGAGCCGACACCTTTTTTATGAGCCATAGTTGCACCTCCGAATTAGATTTAAGTGTGAATTGCGCGGTTGATTAAGCGATGGTCTCGATGACAACCTTGGTGTAGGGCTGTCTGTGACCCTGCTTTCTGCGGTAGTTCTTCTTGGGCTTCATCTTGTAAACGATGACCTTCTTCTGCTTGCCGGTCTTGATGACCTTGCCGGAGACCTTGCCACCCATGGTCAGGGTACCCTCGTTCTCCACCATCAGAACCTCGAAGTCAACGGAAGCACCGTCCTCCAGATCCAGCTTCTCAACATAGATCTCGTCACCGACGGAAACCTTGTACTGCTTACCGCCAGTCTTGATGATTGCGTACATGTCTTTGCACCTCTCCTTCATTTCGGGCTCGCTCTCGGGGTGGGCCTTGCGGCCGTCTTCTTTACCCGTTCAATGCGGCTTTATTAGTATAACAATGGGTATACGGTTTGTCAAGAGAAATTCAGCGGTTTTTACGAAGTTTTTCGAGAAAATTTGTGTTATTTTACGTATATAGCGTCCTGCCGCCAGTCGTCGCCCCAGCGGATGTCCTTCCAGCAGGGCAGCGCCAGATTGTACAGGTCACAGGCCAGTGCCTCGCGTTCAAAAATCATCCGCGCGTCGCCGCCCAGATCAAAGGCGTGAGCCGGCTTGGTGATGAGGGGCAGGGTGGCCTGCTTGCGGGCCGCCTTCAGTACCTCACGGCCCTTGTCGCTGAAGGCCAGCACACGGGCGTAGGGCGGAGGGGTGGCACTCTCGTCCTTGGTGATGCCCAGCCAGGCGCAGAACACCATCCTGCGGATGCGGGACAGGGCGTAGCGCTTGGTCTTGGCCTGGGCGCAGATGTCCTCGATGGAGCGGCCCTTGCGGATAGCCTCCAGCAGGCGGTTGTCCAGACCTTCGTTGGCATCGGGCAGGGATGCCAGATGATCGGCGTTCAGCCGCACCAGAGTGGACAGCATGGCGTTCTCCAGCCGTTCACGGTCCACCAGGGCCTGTCCCTGTGCCATGGCCTCCTGTAAAATTTCTGCCGTGGTTTCCGGCAGATAGGGGAGTGCCTCGTCGGTCTTGCCCTCCCGCAGCAGTTCCCGGATATGGGAGGCCGAGGCAAACTCGCCTTCGGCGCCGGCATCGTGGCCGGCGCCCTTGCGCGCGATGGGCAGAATATTCACGTCGGACTCCCGGCGGATGAGGGCTTTGCAGTATTCGATAGCAAGGATATTGTTGGGCTTCTGCAAAATCTCGGCCTTTTCCTTGACACGGGCGAACAGGGCACGCTCCCGGGCGGCGGCGTAGGAAATGCCGGTTTTCAGGTGCAGAAGAGTATCCTGTACCGTCTGGTGCTCCAGCAGCAGGGAAGCGGTCTCCTTCAGCAGATCGGCGTCGGCATCCTCGGCGCCGAAGCTTAAATCGGTGAGCACGCCCAGACCCAGCAGGATGTCCACCGCACTCTGGGCGAAGCCTTCGGCCGACCGCAGGGCATAGGGCGCGGGCAGCTCCAGCACCACGTCGGCACCGCCCAGAACCGCGGCCTTCGCCCGCAGATGCTTGGGCAGGATGGCGGCGTCGCCACGCTGCACGAAGTCGGAGGACATACAGCAGACAACGGCGCTGTCCTCGCCCAGACGGGCCTTTGCCTCCGAAATTTGATGGGCATGGCCCTTGTGAAAGGGATTATATTCCGAAACAACGCCGCAAATCCGCATAAAAACCTCCCGAAACGGTTGCCAAAACCAAATTAATAGTGTAAAATATATCGTGGCTTATATTGTAACACAAAACTTTGTAGAAAAAAATACAGGAGTGTGGAAAAAATGAATGTTTTAGTCATCAACGCCGGCAGCTCTTCTCTGAAGTATCAGCTGCTGAATCCCGAAAACGGCGAGCTGCTGGCCAAGGGCCTGTGCGAGCGTATCGGCATCGACGGTAAGTTCACCTACAAGCCCCAGGTCGAGGGTAAGGCCAAGCAGGACGCCGTTGACGTCGCTATGCCCACCCATTCCGAGGCTATCCAGACCGTTCTGAACGCTCTGATCGACGAGAAGAACGGCGTTATCGCCAGCATGAAGGAGATCGACGCTGTCGGTCACCGCGTCGTCCACGGCGGCGAAGAGTTCAACAAGTCCGTCCTGATCACCGACGAGGTGCTGAAGGCCATCGAGGACTGCAACGCTCTGGCTCCTCTGCATAACCCCGCCAACCTGATCGGTATCCGCGCCTGCGCCGAGATCATGCCCGGCGTTCCCATGGTCGCCGTCTTTGATACCGCTTTCCATCAGACCATGCCCGCCAAGGCTTATATGTACGCTCTGCCCTATGAGTACTACGCCGAGGATAAGGTCCGCCGTTACGGCTTCCACGGCACCTCTCACAAGTATGTCGCCGGCCGCGCCGCCGCCATGCTGGGCAAGAAGCCCGAAGAGTGCAAGCTGATCTCCTGCCACCTGGGTAACGGTTCTTCCGTCACCGCCGTTGACTGCGGCGTTTCCGTGGATACCTCCATGGGCTTCACCCCCCTGGCCGGCGTTTGCATGGGCACCCGTTCCGGTGATCTGGATGCCGGTATCCTGCAGTACATCATGAACCGCAAGGGCATGAACATCGACGAGATGCTGAACGTTCTGAACAAGAAGTCCGGCGTCCAGGGCGTTTCCGGTGTTTCCTCCGACTTCCGTGATCTGGAGAATGCCGGTAAGGAAGGCAACGAGCGCGCTTCTCTGGCCGTTGATATGTTCAACTACGGCGTCAAGAAGCTGATCGGTTCCTACGCTGCCGCTATGGGCGGTGTTGACGCCATCATCTTCACTGCCGGCGTCGGCGAGAACTCCAAGTCTCAGCGCATGGAGATCGCTTCCGGTCTGGAGTTCATGGGTGTCAAGATGTGCGAGAAGGCCAACGACATCCGCGGCGAAGAGGCTGTTATCTCTGCCGCCGATTCCAAGGTCAAGGTCCTGCTGATCCCCACCAACGAAGAGCTGATGATCGCTCTGGATACCATGGAGATCGTTAAGTAAAATACCTTAACAAAACACGAGCAGCCGGGAGTTTTCCCGGCTGCTTTTGCAAATGGAGGGGACTATGGAACACAAGGGCACGGTAAAACTGGAAACGCCCCGGCTGGTCCTGCGCCGGTTTGAACCTGACGATCTGGAGCCCATGTTTGAAAACTGCTGGAGGCACGCTGACGTGACCAAATGGACCAGCTACGCCCCCATGACTTGCCTGGAGGACGTGCAAAACAACGCCGGGATGTTCACCGAAAAGTGGCTGCTCTACGACGATCCCAGACGCTACAGCTGGGCCATCGTGGAAAAGGCCTCCGGTCAGCCCGTGGGCCGTATGTTTGGCATGCACCCCGATGACAATATCGAACAGGTGGAGCTGGCCTATGAACTGGGGCCCGACTGGTGGAACCGTGGCCTGATGACCGAAGCGGTGGAGGCGGCGCTGCGTTTCTTCTTTGAAGAGGTGGGCCTCAACCGGGTCTTTGCCTACCACGCCGAGGGAAATCCCGCCTCCGGCCGGGTGATGCGCAAATGCGGCATGACCTGCGAAGCCACCCTCCGCCGGGCAGGCCGGTGCAACAACGGCATCATCGACATGGTCTGCTACGGTATGTTGGCAAGTGACTATATAAAGAAGGCTGCGGAATGATCCGCAGCCTTTTCTTTATTCTTCGGGCGTTTCCTGCTCCTGCATCAGCAGCAGCTTTTCGGTGGCCATACGGCTCAAGCCGGCCACCACGGCAAAGGCGGTGACCACGTTGCTGAGCCGCTCGTCGTCGGTCTTTTCTTCCGCTAAAATGGCGGGGGTGACACGGTTGACCTGCTCCACAAAATACAGCGTGGTGCGGCGGTGCTGCTCCACGAACTGGTCGTAGACGGCACGCACCTGCTGCTCGGTGAGGGTCACAGGGATCATTTGCTGGATATAAGCGATGCTGACGCTTTGCTTTAAGCTGCAGATCATCAGCAGATAGGCCAGATGGATGCGGGAATACCGCTTTTTGATGGGCGCGGGCACGATCTTTTTGCGTACGTAATTGTTGATGGCGGCGGCGGTGACAACCGCGTCCATGCCCACCTCCTTGGGGAGGAAACCCAGATAACCGTTGATCAATGCCACCACCTGATCCATATACAGCTCCAGGGTGGGCAGTTCGTCCCAGCGGGGCAGGGCGTGCTCATTTAAATAGGATTCCCATGTTCGCATCCGTTGGACCACACGGTCTCGGTCGTAACGCATAGGCACCTCGCTTTATTTCTCGAAGCCCACCAGCAGACCGCCTTCTTCGGCGTAGTAGCAGCACAGGCCGGACAGCGGCATGACGGTGATGTCGGCGGTGGGGAACTCGCCCAGGATCATCTGGCGCATCATCTGGGCGCCGGCCTCCTGGAATGCGTGACCCAGGATCACGCGGCCGCCGGTGAAGCCGCGTTCCCGCATTTCCTGCAGCACCAGGCTGTAGGTCTTTTCGGTGCCGCGGGACTTGTGCAGCGGTTCCACGGTACCGACGGCAGAGGCGATGCCGATCATGCGGATGCCCAGCAGTTTGGCGGTCATACCGGCCATCTTGGAAACACGGCCGTTCTTGGTGAGGTTCTCCAGGCTGTTCAGCTGGAACAGCAGGGCAGTGCGGGTCATGTATTCCTGGGTCTGGGCCACCACATCCTCAAAGGCCATGCCGGAAGAAGCCAGACGGGCGATCTTTTCGGCGATCAGCGACAGCTCGGGACCGGCGGACAGGGAGTCGAACACGTGGATCTTCTTCTCGGGGAACTCGGCCAGCACCAGATCACGGGCCAGAATGGCGCTGTTGTAGCTGCCGGAAAGGTTGCTGGAAATGGTGATGATATAGGCTTCGTCCACGTCACGGCACAGCTCGGCGTACTCCTCGGGGCTGGGACAGGCGGAACCGGTCTTTCCCTTGAAGCCGTAAACGGCATCCATCATGGCACGGGTGTCCAAATCGTAAGTATCCACATACTCTACGTCATCCACGATGACACGCAGGGGGGCGCGGCCGTAAAGGATGTCGGGGGAAATGTGGGACAGGCTGGTGAGGTCGCAGGAAGAGTCGCCGATAATTCTGAACATACTGTTCGCTCCTTTTGATATTTAAAATCAAACCATCTAATCTTTTAGATTATTATAACAGTAAGTTCGACAGAATACAAGAAAAAAACAAGAGTGGCAGCCGAAACTGCCACTCTTTGTCCTGTTTAGTTGCCAAAAAGCTGATCCCAGAAGTTGGTCAGCTGATTTCCGCCGCCGTCGTCCTCGGAAGTATCCTCGGAGGAGTCGTCGGTGTCGGGCCAGAACTCGCTCCAGTAGGGATCGCTGTAGGGATTGTCCGGATCGTCGGGCGAGCCGGGGAAGGGCCAGTAATTGTTGTTGGGATCGTTGGGATCGTATTCCGGCTCGGGTTCGGGCTCGGTGTGCTCGGTACAGATCACATAGGTATCCGCGCCGGGCTTCAGCAGGCCCTGGGCGATCTGCTCTTCGGTGAGGTCATAGGGCGCGCAGTGGATCTGGTCGCCGATGGTGAGGGTCTGGCCGGCGGCGTTGCTGGGATAGGTGCGGCGGAAGTTCAGCAGGCTGACGGTCTTCTGCTCCTCCACGGGACAGAAATCATTGGCGATGTCGCCGTTGGCACACAGGGTGACCGAAACGTGACAGTCACAGTTGCGCTTGGGTACGTCCTCGGCGGCCAGATAAGCGGTGGCCACACGGCTTCCGCGCACGTCGGCGGAGCAGAGGTCGGTGGCAAGACGGCCGCAATCCAGACAGTAGCTCACCTTGTTCATCTCGGTGGTCAGGGTGAACTGTGCCGGCTCGGCGCCCTCCAGAACGCTGGTCATAACACGGGTCCAAAGCTCCAGCGCGGGGTTGGTGCTGAACTTCTGCAGGCTCTGGGGCTGGTCAAAGCCAAACCACACGACGCCGGTATAATAGGGGGTGACACCGGCAAACCAACGGTCGTTGTCGGCGCTGGTGGTACCGGTCTTGCCGCCCACCTCGATGCCGGAGATGGCAGCCTTGCGGCCGGTACCGTTTTTAACGACGCCGGTCAGCAGCTGGATCATATAGTCGCGGGTCTTGGTGGACATGGCCACGGTGGTGACCGGCTCATTGTCCAGCAAAATCTTTCCGTCGGAATCGTAGACGCGGGTATACAGGATGGGAGTGGTGTACTGGCCGTCGTTGACAAAGGCGCTGTAGGCGGCCGTCATCTCCAGAACGCTAACGCCGTTGGTCAGAGAGCCCATGGAAAGGGGAGAGACCTCACGGTCGCTGAACACACGGTCATTCTTTTCCAGCTTTTCCACCAGATCCAGGCCCAGATTCTTGGTGGCCCAGTTAAAGGAGCGGTCCACGCCCAGCTTCTGCACCAGATCCACCGCCACGGTGTTGTAGGACTGGGCAATACCGTTGAGGATGGTGGTGCGGCCGCTGTATTTGCGGTTTTCGTTGTAGGGCCAGCCGGTGCCGTCCTCACGGACGGTATAATCCTTGGGGGCGTCGTCCACAACGGTGATGGGGGTGACGATGCCGTATTCCAGGGCGGGGGAGTAGACGGAAATGGGCTTGATGGCGGAGCCGGGGCTTCGGGTGGTGCGGGTGGCACGGTTGAGCACCAGGTCGCCTTCCTTCTCGCCGCGTCCGCCGTAAAGGGCCTTCACGTGGCCGGTATAGGGATCCATCAGCACCATGGAAGCCTGGGGATAGGTGCCGTCCTTACCCAGACCGCCGGGGAAGTTCTCCTCATCCAGGAAAACGGCGTCCATCTTGGCCTGGATATCGGGATCCAGGGTGGTGATGATCTTCAGACCGCCGGTGAGCAGCAGCTGTTCGGCCATGCTTTCGCTGTAACCCAGCTTGGTCTGCAGATCTTCCTTGACCATCCAGTAAACGGCGTCCACGAAATAGCTCTGGTATTCGTCGCCGCTGTCCTCAGTCTCGCCGGAACCGCGGTAGGCCTTGACATCCTCCTTGATGGCGGCCTCGTACTGCTTCTGGCTGATGTTGCCGTATTCCCGCATGGTATAGAGCACGGTCTCACGGCGATCGGCGTTGGCCTCGGGGAAACGCTTGAGGTCATAGCCGTAGGGGTTCTTGACGATGCCGGCGATGGAGGCGCATTCCGCCAGCGTCAGCTCGCTGAGTTCCTTGTTGAAATAGGTCTTTGCGGCCTGCTGTACGCCGTAGGCGCCCTGGCCGAAATAGATGGTATTGAGGTACAGCTCCAGGATCTCGTCCTTTTCGTACTTCTGCTCCAGCTCCAGCGCGCGCATGATCTCACGCAGTTTGCGCTTGACCGAGGTGTCCTTGTCGTCGGTAAGGTTCTTGATCAGCTGCTGGGTGATGGTACTGCCGCCGCCGGTGAAGTCGTTCAGCATACCCGTCCAGTTGACGGTGGCGCCGATGGTGCGCTTCCAGTTGACGCCCTGGTGGGTGTAGAAACTGTTGTCCTCCACCGAGATAAAGGCCAGCTGCAGCTGCTTGGGGATATCCTCCAGATCCACCCAGACACGGTCTTCCATACCGTGGAGGGAGTTCAGCTCCACCTCTTCGCCGGTTTCGGGATCCAGATAATAGATGAAACTGGTGAGGTTCAGCCGGTAGCTGTCCAGATAGATCTCAACGTCATTGCTGACATATTCGTTGATGTACACGGCGAATACCATGCCGCAGATGGCTGCCGTGGTGAGACCCACCAGCAGGATGGTCAGCAGCAGAAATCCAAGGGCACGGAGCGGCCGGAAACGTCTTCTTTCTTTGCTCAAAATCAAAACTCCTTTCGTCGGCAGACAGGCTGCCGGGAAGCAGGTTTACATAACAATACATGATGCATTATAACACATCTTCCAGAGAATTTCATCCTAAAAATATAGAATTTTGTATGAACGGAAGGATCTGGGCAACACTAACGGCAATGAAGGAGGGATGGTATGGGTTCTGTGTGGTTCAAACGGATCCTGCTTGCGGTTGCGGTGGTGCTGGCGGTAGTGTTTCTGGTACAGGCGGTGCGGTTTGCCCCCGTGCCCGAAGTGCCGCAGTTGGAGGAGCCCGCGGCGGCATCTCTGCCGCTGACCGCCACGGAAGTCTGGCAGGCGCCCTCGTACCGCTGGACGGTCGGCGTCTGGCAGGGGAGAGTCGCGGTGTTCGAAGGGGAGAACACCGATCCCATCCGGGTGATGGAAACCCCGGTCTCGGCCCTTCCCGCCTCCGATCAGAAGGCGCTGCGTGACGGCATCCCAGTGGATGATCCGGTGGTGCTGGCCGGTATTTTGGAGGATTACAGCTCTTAAGACCGGCATTCGGTCTGTTTTGTTCCATTTCCGCATACAGTGGACCATGCGGAGGTGGCATGATGAATATCTATACTTTCAAACTGACCAAAAAGCATATGGTTGCGGCCGTGTTGACCGTGGCGGCGCTCATCGCCCTGCTGATCCTGGCCATTCCCGGCGGAGAGGCGGCGGAGACCGGCGGTACCGTCAGCGTCAAAACGCCCCAGGACTGCGTGCAGTATCTGACACAGCTGGGTTACCGATTGGATGCGGCCTCCTGCCGCAGCAAAAAGGTACAGATCCCCAAAACCTTTGACGCGGTGTACGAAACCTACAACGAAATGCAGAAGGAGTGCGGCTTCGACCTGACACGGTACGCCGGCAAGAAGGTGGATCTGTCCACCTGGTCGGTGACCAACTGGCCCGACGGGGAGGAAGTGCTGGTGGATGTGCTGGTCTACAAGGAAAAAGTCATCGGCGGAGCGGTCTATACCGCCTCGGTGGAGGGGTTTATGTACGGCCTCCGGCCCATGAGCGAACAGCCCAAACCGTAAAATGAGAAAAACGCCCCGGGGGTCTTTCCCTTAGGCGTTTTTTGCGCTATAATAAGAAAAACAAAACCTTCTGGAGGTACAGATAGATGAACAAACCCACTCTTTTGGTGCTGGCAGCCGGTATGGGCAGCCGTTACGGCGGCCTCAAGCAGATCGATCCTCTGGGCCCCAACGGCGAGATCATCATTGATTACTCCGTTCACGACGCCATCCTTGCAGGCTTTGGCAAGGTGGTGTTCGTCATTAAAAAGGAACTGGAAGAGACCTTCCGTGAGGTCATCGGCAGCCGATTCGAGGGCAAGATCGAAGTGGCCTACGCCTATCAGCAGATGGACGACCTGCCCGGCGGCTTTACCGCCCCCGAAGGCCGTGTCAAACCCTGGGGCACCGGTCACGCCGTGTATGCCGCACGCAACCATATCAGCGGCCCCTTTGGCGTTATCAACGCCGACGACTTCCTTGGCAGAGATTCTTTCTGCCGGATGGGCGGTTTCTGTGTGGAACAGTGTGACGGTGCCCATATGGCTATGGTAGGATTCCGGCTGGCCAATACCCTCAGCGAAAGCGGCAGCGTCTCCCGCGGCGTGTGCGAAGCCGAAAACGGGTTCCTTACTTCCGTCACCGAGCGGCTGGATATCCGTCGGGACTACAGCGGCGTGATTTCCTGCACCGGCGGAGACCGTCGACTTGTCCTGCAGGACAAAACTCCGGTTTCCATGAATGTCTGGGCGATGCACAGCGATGTGTTTTCCATCATGGAAGAGGATTTCACCGCATGGCTGAAGAACGGGGCCGGAGATCCCCTTAAGAGAGAATATTATCTGCCCGCATTCATGGACAGCCTTGTGAAAACCGGTAAGGCCTCTGTGGCCATGCTGGACACCACCTCCAAGTGGTTTGGTGTTACCCACCGTGCAGACAAGGAGCAGGTGCAGGCCGCGCTGAACAAGCTGCACGAGGACGGCACCTATCCCGCCCTTCGATAACACAGGAGGTACCATGTACGAGCAGATTCAACGCACCCAGCGCAAGCGCGGCAACCGAAAGCTGTGGATCAGCCTGATCCTTTGGGGTGTGGTTGCGGCCGTTCTCACAGCGCTGATCATCTTCGGCTTTCGCTATCGGGCAAACTTCCGGGAGTTCCTGGGCGACCTGTCCGACAGTACCCAGTACGCGCTGGATAACAACAGCCTTTATCTGACGGTGGAGGGCGACACCTTCCTGGTGATCCGCAAAAACATCCGGAAGTTCTACAACGCGGTGGCCATCGCGGGCAGCGGACGCCTTGTGTCGGCACCCGACCGCCAGGCCGACATCCTGTTGGATTACGGCAACGGCTGCACGCTGGAACTGTGGCAAACACAGGTAAAAAACGCGCGCAACAACCGCGGCATCGGCATGGTGGTACGGTACACCGACGGAGAAGGGAAGACCTATACCTACGATACCGACCGCCTGCGCCCGGAAAAGTTCCCCCTGACCAAACCCACCTTAAACGGATGAACAATAAGAAAAACCCGGACGGCCTGACCGTCCGGGTTTTTGATTGTTTTGATTAGCCCTGGGGGATGGAGTAGTTGGGAGCTTCCTTGGTGATATAAATATCGTGGGGATGGCTCTCCTTCAGAGAAGCGGCGGTGATGGTGATGAACTGGCCCTTCTCCTGCAGCTCGGAGATGGTGTGAGCGCCGCAGTAACCCATACCGGAACGCAGACCGCCCATCAGCTGGAAGATGGTGTCGCTGACGGGGCCCTTGTAAGCCACGCGGCCTTCGACGCCTTCGGGAACGAACTTGCGGGTGCCGGACTGGAAGTAACGGTCGCCGGAGCCCTTGCTCATAGCGCCCAGAGAGCCCATGCCGCGGTACACCTTGAACTGACGGCCCTGATAGATCTCGGTCTCGCCGGGGCTTTCTTCGCAGCCGGCCAGCAGGGAGCCCATCATGACCACGTCGCCGCCGGCAGCCAGTGCCTTGACAACGTCGCCGGAGTACTTGATACCGCCGTCGGCGATAACGCACACGCCGTGCTTCTGTGCCTCGCAGGCAGCGTCATAAATAGCGGTGATCTGGGGAACGCCGATACCGGCGACCACACGGGTGGTGCAGATGGAACCGGGGCCGATACCGACCTTGACGCAGTCGGCGCCGGCGTCGATCAGAGCCTTGGCACCTTCGGCGGTGGCGATATTGCCGGCGATGATGGGAGTGCCGGGGAACTTGGCCTTGACCTTCTTCAGGCACTCGATGATGTTCTTGGAATGGCCGTGGGCAGAGTCCAGCGTGAGGATATCGGCACCGGCGGCGATCAGGGCGGCGGCACGCTCCAGCACGTCGTTGGTGACACCGATGGCGGCGGCGCACAGCAGGCGGCCCTGAGCATCACGGGCGGTGTTGGGGTACTTGACGGCCTTTTCGATATCCTTGATGGTGATCAGGCCCTTCAGGGCGAAGTTGTCATCCACCAGAGGCAGCTTTTCGATCTTGTGAGCGGCCAGGATCTTCTTGGCTTCGGCCAGAGAAGTGTTCACGGGAGCGGTGATCAGGCCCTGGCTGGTCATGACCTGACCGCAGGAGAGGGTATAATCCTCCTGGAACTTCAGGTCACGGTTGGTGAGGATACCCACCAGCTTGCCATCCTTGCAGATGGGCACACCGGAAATACGGAACTTACCCATCAGCTGATCGGCATCGGCCAGGGTATGCTCGGGAGTCAGGAAGAAGGGGCGGTTGATGACGCCGTTCTCGGAACGCTTGACGCGGTCCACCTGATCGGCCTGCATATCGATGGGCATGCTCTTGTGGATCACGCCGATACCGCCTTCACGGGCGATGGCAATGGCCATAGCAGACTCGGTAACGGTATCCATGGCGGCGGAAATGATGGGTACGTTCAGCTTGATATCCTTGGTCAGACGGGTAGAAAGATCCACCTGATCGGGGGTAACGTCACTTTCGGCAGGAACCAAAAGCACGTCGTCGAAGGTGATTCCTTTCTTGCCGAATTTGCTGTTAAAGTCAGAATTAACCATTCTATCGCTCCTTCACAAAATCGTAGATGATAATATCAAATTATTAGATAAAATATACTCCATTTTTTCAGCGGTGTCAACGAAAAAACGGGATAATTTTGCACAGAAATAACCGAAAAAATCCCTTTGACAGTTGTGTACCGTGTGAATACAATAGAGAGCATAGAGAGATCACCGACGGTCACGGGCGGAACGCTCCGTCTGCGGCCTTTGGCGGAAAGGAATGTGAATCGATGGACTATCCCATTTTGCCTTGCGGCGACTGTGCCGTCACCATTCAGATCGGCAGCGAAATATCCGAAGAGACCAACCGCAAGGTCGTGGCGGTGCTGCAGACGCTGGCCGGCGAGGCCATTCCCGGCATCCGGGAACTGGTGCCTTCCTACAGCGCTGTATGCGTGCACTACGATCCCGCCGTTTTGCCCTACGATGCGCTGGAAAACCGGATGAAACACTTGGAAATCAAGGAGCTGAAAAGCCAAAGTGCTTCACAGGATATCGTGGAGATCCCCGTATGCTACGGCGGCGATTTCGGCCCCGATCTGGACTTTGTGGCCGAGCATAACGGCCTGACGCCGCAAGAGGTGGTGGCCATTCACAGCGGCAATACCTATCTGGTGTATATGCTGGGCTTTCTGCCCGGATTTGCTTACATGGGCGGCATGGACGACCGCATCGCCACGCCCCGTCTGACCTCGCCCCGTGCGAAAATCCCCGCCGGCTCGGTGGGCATCGCCGGCGGCCAGACCGGCATCTATCCGCTGGCCTCGCCCGGCGGCTGGCAGCTCATCGGCAGAACGCCCGTCAGGATGTTCTCCATGGAGGGTGAGACCGGCGCCTTCGCGTTGTCCGCCGGTGACCGGGTGCGTTTCGTACCCATTACGGAAGAACAGTACAGGGAAATGGAGGGCGCTTTATGATGGAGATCCTTCGTCCCGGTCTTTTGACCACCGTTCAGGACGGCGGCAGAATGGGATATCAGGCCTTTGGCGTGCCGGTGTGCGGCGCCATGGACTGGCTGTCTCTGGCACGGGCAAATATTCTGGCGGGAAACCGGTGGGATGAGGCTGCGTTTGAGATCACCGGTATGGGTCCCGCCGTTCAGTTCCACGTGGATTGCGTGTTCGCCCTGTCCGGCGCGGATTTTTCCACCACCCTCAACGGCAACTCTCTGCCGACCGACGGCGCCTGCCTCGCCCATGAGGGCGACGTTCTGGAAATGGGCGCCGCGAAGAACGGTTTCCGTGCCTATCTCGCCGTTTCGGGCGGCTTGGATATCCCGAAAGTGATGGAAAGCAGAAGTACTTGTCTGGCCGCTGGATTCGGCGGTTTTGAGGGTCGCGCCCTGAAAAAAGGCGACCGTGTCGCCCTGCGCGCGCCCCAGCTGTGGCTGAAGGATCTGCCGCACCGCAGTCTGGAGCCGTTCTACGATCCCGAAGCGCCCGTACGGGTGGTTTTGGGTCCCCAGGATGATGTGTTTACCGAGGAAGGTATCGAGACCTTCTTCACCTCGGAGTACAGGCTGGGTGCCCAGTGTGACCGTATGGGCTGCCGTCTGGAGGGCGGAGCCATTGACCTGAAGGAAGGGAAGAATCCCAATATTCTTTCCGACGGTATCGTCATGGGCAGCATTCAGGTGCCCAACGGACAACCCATCGTCATGATGGCCGACCGGCAGACCACCGGCGGCTACGTGAAGCTTGGCACCGTGATCACCGCCGACCTTCCGCTGATGGCCCAAAAGCGCCCCGGAGACAAGGTGCGGTTTGAAAAAGTTACCGTTCAGCAGGCGCAGGCCGCACGGCTTTACAGATGCCGGAAATTAAGAAATCTTCAGGGCGAACTGGACCGTTTCGACAGGTGGTAAGCCATGGATAAGCAACTGATAAAGCAGGCCTTCGGCAAGTTCTTTGCCGGCGTGCTCCTGGTGGGACTGCTGCTGTTTCTTCCTGCCGGAACGCTGCGGTGGCAGAGCGGATGGCTGCTGTGCGCCGTTCTGTTCGTGCCGATGTTTTTCGGCGGCCTGGTCATGATGAAGAAAGCCCCCGATTTGTTGCGGAAGCGCCTGGACGCCAAGGAGAAGCTGGGTGCCCAGAAGGCTGTGATCGGCCTGTCCGGCCTGATGTTTCTGGCGGGCTTTCTCCTGGCCGGCTTTGACCGGCGTTTCGGCTGGACCACGGTTCCCGGATGGCTGGCGCTGCTCTCCGCGGCGCTGTTTCTGCTGGGATACGCCCTGTTCGCCGAGGTGCTGCGGGAAAACGCCTGGCTGTCCCGCACGGTGGAGGTGCAGCAGGGGCAGCAGGTGGTGGATACCGGCATGTACGGTCTGGTGCGGCATCCTATGTATACCGCTACGCTACTGATGTTTCTGTCCATGCCGCTGATCCTGGGTTCCTGGGTCTCTTTTGTGGTGTTTCTGGCCTATCCGCCCATTATCGTCAAGCGGCTGAAGGGCGAGGAGATCCTGCTGAAAGAAGAACTTTTCGGCTATGAAACCTACTGTGAAAAGGTAAAATATCGGCTGATCCCGTACATTTATTAAACAGAAAAGGCGCTGCGTACGCAGCGCCTTTTTTCATACTCTTTGCTTCTCGTAAAAATAAATGGACAGACGGATGGACAGCAGACTCACCACGACGGCGATACCGTACAGTGTCGCGTACAGCAACACCGGCGAAACCGCAAGGGGAGGAAGCGCCTGAGGTTCGATACCGGCGGAAAGACCGGCCAGCAGTGCGGCCGCCAGAATGTACGCCAAGCGTCCCTTTTCCGTACCAAAACGGAACATGACAGGCAGTAACAGGGCCAATACCAAAGCGCCGATACAGGGCATGATCAGCAGCACGGTCATTCTGCCGTCATCCAAGCCGCCAAAGAACAGCTGGGACAGGGC
Source organism: Clostridia bacterium (assembly GCA_017559995.1). Classification (GTDB taxonomy): domain Bacteria; phylum Bacillota; class Clostridia; order Oscillospirales; family Butyricicoccaceae; genus UBA4644. Next base: position 18,648 of record JAFYPP010000019.1, read on the forward strand.
GGTAAGCAGCATAACGATGGCCGAGCCCATATATCCCAGCAGGTATTTGCCGGTCACCAGCTGCCGGGTGGTGTAGGGCATCATGGCGGCCATCAGATTCCATTTGCTCCGCTCATCGTAGCTGAGGGTGGTGATGGGCAGCATGATGGCGTATACCATAGCAAAAATGGAAGCGGACATACCGGGCATAAAGGCGAAGGCCACCAGTACCAGAAGCAGGATCTTCAGTTGTTTATAAAGGACGCAGACATCCTTCAAAAGCAGTGCTTTCATCGGTTATCGTCTCCTTTCGCCAGAAACAGGATGATCTCTTCCAAAGAGGTGTGCTCCGGCTTGATATGCTCGGGCAGCGCACTGCGGCGGCAAAGGATCTCGCAGCCGTAGGTGCCCGTTCTGCGGCCGGCGACGGCCTCTGTGGGCAGAGTGTCTGCCTGTTCGGCAGGCAGGCGCACCACGGCGTATTCCTCCAGCAGGCGGTCTTTTTCCTCCAGCAGCAGCAGCTTTCCGCGGTGAAGAAAGGCGATGTAATCGCAGATCTTCTCCAGATCGCTGACGATGTGGGAGGAGATCAGGATAGAATGCTCCTCCTCACGGGTAAACTCGTTGAAGATATCCAGCATCTCATCGCGAACCATGGGATCCAGGCCGGATGTCGCCTCGTCCAGAACCAGCAGTTTGGGTTTGTGGGAGAGGGCCACGGCGATGGCCAGCTTCATCCGCATACCGCGGGAGTAATCCTTGAAGAGTTTGTCCTGGGGCAGGGAAAACCGCCTCAGATACCGCTCATAGGTGGGCTGTTCCCAGTTGCGGTAGGTGTGCGACATGATCTTGCCCACCTGCTTCGCCGTCAGCACCTCGGGGAAATAGGCCTCGTCCAGAACGACACCGATCTCCTCACGGATCTTCGCGAAGCCGGGAGCACGGTTGTCGGCGCCCAGCACCGTCACGGTGCCGCCGTCAGCGGGGGAGGCACCCATCAACAGACGGATCAGGGTGCTTTTGCCGGCACCGTTTTCGCCTACAAGGCCCAGGATCGCGCCCTGCGGCAAGTCAAAACTGACCTCCTGCAGGGAAAAGTCGGGGTAATGTTTACAAATCTTCCGAGCTTCGATTGCGTTCATGCGTTACTCCTTCTCCAGCATACGGATCAAATCCATGACATCCTCCGTGGCAAGACCGCAGGTCGCCGCCAGCCGCAGGGCCTCCTGAAGATGGCGCTCCAACTGGACCAGCTGGGTCTCACGCAGGATCTGGTTGTTCTTTTCCGCCACGTAGCAGCCCTTTCCCGCTACGGTGTACAGATAGCCTTCCTTTTCCAGTTCGTCATAAGCACGCTTTGTGGTGATGACGCTGATACGAAGATCCTTGGCAAGGGCACGGATGGAGGGCAGCAGCTGTCCCGGCTGCAGCTCCCCGGAAAGGATCTGGCTCTTGATCTGCTGACAGATCTGTTCGTAAATAGGCCGGTCGTCGGCATTACTGATGATCAGCTGCACAGGCATACCTCCTTACTGTATATGTACAGTATATACAGTACATATACGGTTGTCAAGGACAAAAATAGCCCGGCCTGGGGATGGCCGGGCTTAGCTTTACCATTTATTATGCACTTTTTCCGCGAAGCCGACGAAATCCTTCAGTCGGATGGGGGTTCCGTCATCCAGGATCATGGTGCCGGTGAACTTTCCGAACACCTGATGCTGATCGCTGCAGATCAGTTTCACATCGGTGCACGATGCGCGGTCCAGAATGGGGACGAAGTCCATCTCAAACCGCCCGTCGGTGGAGGAGAAGGTCCACGGCTTCAGGAAATCGTCCTTGCCGTCGGCGGTTTGCGGGATATTAAAGGTAACGCCCTCCAGTTTGTGGGCAACGCCGTCCACAAAAATCATATTTTCGGAGGCGGCAGAGGTGTCGCCGAAGCCGTAACCGATGTTGAAGCCGACCACACGGCCGTCCACCGTGCCGTGACCGGCGCCCCAGTACCAGGTGTTTTCATACGTCCAAACGCCACGGCCCCAATCCAGCATACCAAAGGTGTCGGCGGGATCCAGGGTGTACAGCTTGCCGTCCACCGACACCGAACCGGAGGCACGCATGCCCACGATCTTCTGGTTATAATAGAAGGCTTTGGGCGCGCCGGGGAAGGGGGTGGCGATCACCATGCTGTCCCGGGGCTCGTCGGTGAGGACGATGTCGCAGACGAAAGGCTTTCCGTTCTGGAAGTTTTCCATCTTGCACTGCAGCTTGCGCACGCCCTTTTCGGTGGTGAAAGTGAACGCTGCCGGGTGTTTTTTGTCGGGGATGGACCATTTGCTCACGCCGCCGGCGCTGGAGGCGGGGAGATTGACCTTGCCCATGGGCATCACGCCGATGGGGCTGACGGTGGTCTCGCAGGGAACGGTGAAATCAATGAAGGAGGCGCTGAGCATACTCATATAAGCGTTGTCATCCATGGTCAGCGCGATGGCAAAGCGGTCATTATAGATGAGATAGTAATCCCATTCCTTGATGCGCAGGGCAGGCGCCTTGATATCGGCGCGGCGATAGGCCTTGACAAGAGACGTGGCGTAGCCGGCCTCGCGGAGGCGGCCTTTTTCGTCCAAAAGCATTCCGTGAGAAAGTCTGTGCTGCATAGCGATCCCTCCTTGTTGATTAAGTTCAGTATAGCAGGGAAGGGACGCAAAAACAAGAAAAAAGCCTTGTTTCCGAAGAAACAAGGCTTTGGTGCGGATGAAGGGACTTGAACCCCCATGAAATTGCTTTCACATGGACCTGAACCATGCGCGTCTGCCAATTCCGCCACATCCGCGACTGCGAAAGTTATAATAACGCACATGAACGAAAAAGTCAATACTTTTTTGAAAAATATTTCAAAAAAATTAATTGGCATTTTTATTGACAAATCGACGGGAAGAAACTATACTAAAATCGTAAACAAAAGAGGTGATAACATTGAGAATCACACACGAGGCCGATTACGCCGTGCGCATCGTCTACGTGCTGATGCAGTCCGACGAACACTGCGTGGCTGCAAGCAAGCTGGCCGAAGGTTCCGGCGTGACCCTGCGCTTTACCCTGAAAATCCTTCGCAAGCTGGCCGGCTCCGGTATCGTTACCGCCCAGAAGGGCGCCAACGGCGGCTATGCCCTGGCCATGGATCCCGCCGATATCTCCCTGGGCCTGATCATTGAAAGCATCGACGGCCCCTTTGAACTCAATCATTGCCTGAGTGACGATTTCGATTGCACCCGGGTCAAAGATAAAAAATTCTGTCAGTTCCACCACATTTTCGATTCGCTGAACGCGAAGCTGAAGGCGGAACTGTACGGCATCAAAATGAACACCTTTAAAACACATTAATAACAGGAGGAAACATCATGAAGAAGTTTGTCTGTACCGTTTGTGGTTATGTCCACACTGCCGAGGAACTGGCTGCCGATTTTGCCTGCCCCGTTTGCAAGGTCCCCGCTTCCAAGTTTGAGGAGCAGAAGGGCGAGATGAAGCTGGCCGCCGAGCACGAGTTCGGTGTCTACGAGAAGACCGTTGCCAACAACGCTGATATCAGCGCCGAAGATAAGGCTTACATCCTGGAGCAGCTGAAGGCTAACTTCGAGGGTGAGTGCTCCGAAGTCGGTATGTATCTGTGCATGGCTCGCATCGCTCACCGCGAGGGCTATCCCGAGATCGGTCTGTACTGGGAGAAGGCCGCTTTTGAAGAGGCCGAGCACGCCGCCAAGTTCGCCGAGCTGCTGGGTACCACTCTGGAGCCCAACATGACCGCTTCCACCAAGCAGAACCTGGCTTGGCGTGTGGACTGCGAGTTCGGCGCTACCAAG
>JAFYPP010000020.1 GCA_017559995.1 Clostridia bacterium
AAGCATAGCTATCATAAGAACGATTGGAGCAGTATTCAGAGACAGGTTGAGAGAATCTCCAAGATTGCAGGAAGCGGAGATCAGAGTTTTGAGGAATCGATATTCATGTCTTGTTGCTCAATCTGTGAAACAGGTGAGTATAGAGCGTGGAATGAAGATGACGATATTGGAGGCATATCTCCTCATAAAAACGAGAATCACTGGAAATTATATGTGGTGCTGTTCTTAGCGTTGGGTTTATGCTTAAATAACTACACTAAAGACGAAAAGGGAACCACGAGATATCAGGAGCATACTCGGGCACTTAGGCGGATGCATGCTGAGATACTTCGAGCGGGTTTCGGGTATAACCATTTTTATGATTTTTATGATCTTCCCCGAGAAACCGAGAAGGAGTTTTTTGCAAAAGGGGCTACATGGGACGCAGAGAAACATTTTTGTCATGCTGAGGGAATCAATTGCTTCGATGAGAACGATCCGCAGGCATATTTGATGGAAGTTTGTCAGACCTTATTAGCAGCCAAGAAGCCATTTTATCTCTACAAGCTACTGCTCAATGATGATTTCAAGATTTCTGATTGGGTGAAAGAGTGGTTAATTAAATGGAATATCGGAAAACGGATTGCGGAAGACACTAGGCTATCAAATGCACAAAAACGGTATATCGCCGAGTTTGCAATAAAGAATTGGATGCAGGTCCCTCCCGATATTTTCCCGGATTTACAAAAACATTGCATCTATGAAATTCTAAAGAGTGACAATGTACCGAAACGGACAAAAATTGGAATTTTCAATGCGATTGCAAGGAAGTATATCACGGCTGTTGTCAAATATGGATATGGTTGGGAGCAGGACAAAACAGACGAACTGGAAGTTTTTAAAGAGGGTTTCTCCTTGATGCAGGATTTCTTCCCCTTACAGCATCATTCGCCGAATGAAGTGTGTGGCATTGCAGACGCAATTTTTGCTCGACAAAACAAATTGCAATTTGAATATTCAACAACTGAGTTTGCGCAATCTTATTCAAGATATGTGTCAAAGATATCCACAGAGAAAATAGTCGAGTGGGACAGGCATTACGCATATATGGGAATCGCACATATTGTTGGTGAAAAAGCAGGTGCAAGAGTCATTATAGAACAACTGGTCCCCAGGCTTCTTGCATATTTTATTGGAGTTGATCCTGCCGAATATATCTATACTAGCCGGGAAGTGCACCGTATAAGTAAAAAGCATAACATAGAAGATGGTGCTTGTGTTATTGAGTGCTACTATTGCCGCCAACCAGTTGATATCAACAGTGACACCTGTCCGCGTTGCCACGCGGAGTTGTTCTAATTCAATTCGAAAAGAGCAAAGCCTATTTTGGGCTTTGCTCTTTTCACATATCAATCAAAGTTACAGATACACATTATGTGCCGATATAATGAAATCACAAAACACGAAAAGGAGTTCTGCACCATGAAGAGTCCTCACCAGCAAGGCCACACCTTTATGTATCTGTTCATTTTGTTCCTCATCGCCGCATGTCCTGCACTCTTTATTCCTACTCTACTGACAATTGCATTCTTATTTATTTATACATAGTCTACGCTATACCTTCAGAACCCATCTATCGCTTTATATCCATGCCCTTCTCAAGCAATTTTTGCAATTCTACCTGGGCTTTGAACCGGTCTTGGGCCTCCCTACACACATTACAAAGTATTGCATGAGTAGCTGCCCAACATCTTATACCATTCAGATAGTCGGTGCGATGCTTATCGTCTAATATAAAAGGCATCACGCCATGGCGAAGGCATTCTTTGAACATAAGGAGGCGGCCTATGCGACCATTTCCATCTTCAAAAGGTCTGATTTGCTCGAAACGAACATGCAACTCGAGAATCTCCTGAAGGCCTACTTCTAATTGTTGCTCGTACTCTGCACACAACCCATTTAACGTATCAATTATTTCCTTCGGTGCAGTTGTCGGTTTTCCTTGCAATACGCAATTTGCTGTTCTGAAGCCAGGTGTAACCGCGCTCTTGCGCTTATGCCTACAGCTTTCACTCAGTAGCTGCCGCTGCCAATTCAAAATCAGATTGCTTTGTACGGGAAGCATTGCTTCATCCAAAAGCATATCCATAACCACAAAATGATTGCGTGCCTCTATGATATCGTTTACTTTAACATCTTCGAAGCCATTAGCAACTCGATCCGTCGCATATAGATGCTCTACCAAATTGCGAGACAGGCGGTTACTGGCCATACGGCTATTACTGTACGCCATATTGATTTGAACATAATCGTAAAGACCTCGATACCCGTGTCTATTGCGTTGCGAAATGAGCTTTTTCAAGAGCTTTGGTGTTCGAGCAACAACTTGTTCCGTTCCCGGTTTGACTGCATTGACCGGTATCCGCCACGCTTTGTTTATTTGGACAACACCTGGTATGCGTTTTTCCGTACAATACCGGCGCACGATCCGCTCTGATACCGCCCACTGCTGTGCCGCCTCCTGAACTGTTTTATACTTCATTCTGTCATCCTTCCTCATGATAATAAAACGGCAAAATACTATGCGGCACGAGGTGTTCCGCACTGCGGAACACCGTACCACAATTGTACCACAAACAGAACGACACACTATGGACTGGATAACACGAAGTTCGCGAGATTTGTATCATTTTGCATCATTCGTGTCACTTATATGACATATTTTTGCGACATCATCACCCATGGCATTCAAGAGGTCAGCGGTTCGATCCCGCTTATCTCCACCAAAACCCGTTGAAACTTCGGTTTCAACGGGTTTTTTCTTGTTTTCCGCAGACTTTCAGACCGCTTGAATCACCGTCGAATTTGATGTATTCAAGAGGTGCAGAAATGGCAAGAATCACAATGAAAACAGCTCCTTCAAACACAGTCGAAGAGCTCTTCCCCGCCTTCCTCTCAGCCGCCACCGCAAGAGGCGTAAAGGACAAAACGCTGGACACATACAAACAGCACTTTCGAGCAATTTCCAAAAGATTGAATGTAACCGCTCCTATAAACCGTTTGAACAAATCCGATCTCGACAACATGATTCTGAAGATGCGTGAAGAACAGTTATCCGCAAGTTCAATCAACAGCTACACACGCACGCTGAAGGACTTCTTCTCTAGGTGTAATGAAGAAGGATATACCACACTAAACATCAAACTCTTTAAAGCCCCAGAAACCGTCAAAGAAGTCTATACCGATCGGTAACCGCCGGTTCTTTGATCAAGAGTCATATAAAAATGCGAAGCGAAACCGCTAACGAGGTTTCAGCTGCGCTGATTTACAAAGGACTTCCTCGTGAAGTCCTTTTGTTTTCTTTGCCTTTTTAATTTTTCCCTATAATTGCCCGGGTTTGAGCAGTCAAAACCGTTTCCACCTAAATCTGAAGTTAGCATTCTTCTTTTCCGCTTGTATATTTTTTAATATTGTGCTATACTTGCAGCAAGGGAAAATAGTATTTTTTGGCGTTTTTATACGAATGTCATAAAGTTTTCTGTTATTTGATGGATGTCAAAAGAATTTGGCCTTCCTATCTGCAAGGCAGCACTTTTCCCTGCATTTATATACTTAAAGGAGGCTTGGCCATGAACAGATCTGCCAGCACAAAGAAAATCACAGGCATCATGTTGGGCTACAGTATCGCGCTTTTGGTGACGGCACTACTGGCCGGAAACCTGAACCCAACCTTTGCCGGATTGTGGAAGATCATCAGTTCTCCTGCCCAGTTGACCATGGACTACTTCAAACTGGGCACCCCCGGCGGTACCTTTTTGAATGCCGGTCTGGTCGGTCTGAGCTGTGTACTGGTATTTTGGACATCCAAGTTTGAACTGAACGGCGCAACGCTCATGGCCTTTTTCCTGACGATCGGTTTCAGCTTCTTCGGCATGAATATCATGAACATCTGGCCGTGCATCTTCGGCACTTGGCTGTTCACCAAAGTCACCAAAGTCTCCTTCGCCAGCCAGGTAAACGTTGCGGTCTTCTCTACCGCTCTGTCCCCCTTCGTCAGTGAGGCCATTTGCAGATATCCTGTTTTTGACGGCATGGCCGGCGCTATGGCGCTGAAAGTCCTGTTGGGCATCGCGCTGGGTGCCATTGCGGGTTTTCTGATGGGCATTCTGTGCCAGCACAGCCCCAATCTGCACAAGGGTTACACGCTGTACAACGCCGCTGCAGTTGCCGGATTCATCGGTGTTCTGCTGTTCTCCTTTATGTATCGCGGTACGGGACACGAGATTCCCACCAACACCGATATTGGCGAGTCCTATGCCTTGCTGGGCAATCTGTTTGCGGTGATCACTTCGCTGCTGGCGGTGGTCTGCGGCTTCTTGATGAACGGCAAGAGCTTCCGCGGCATGGACGAGGTGCTGAAGAGCACCGGATACAAGTGTGACTTCACAAAAAACGACGGTGTTGGGAAAACGCTGATCAACATCGGTCTGTTTGGTCTGTTCGTTACCGGTTATTATAACCTTATCGGCGCTGCCATGACCGGCCCCACCGTTGGCTGTATCGTCTGCCTGCTGGCCATTACTCCCTGCGGCGCGCATATTTTCAACATGTTCCCCATCATGCTGGGCTATCTCCTGGCCTCTACCTTTGGCGGCTTCACCATCACCACGCAGGCCATCGTCGTCGGCCTGTGCTTCGCCGGTGCGCTGGTTCCCATTTCCGGCTGCTTCGGTACGGTGAGCGGTATCCTGGCCGGTATGGTCCACGCCTGCATGGTGACAACGATCGTCACCTTCCACGGCGGCTTCTGCCTGTATAACGGCGGTTTTACGGCAGGTATCACCGCCATCCTTCTGGCACCGGTGCTGGAATACTTCTTTACCCCCAGCCAGAAGCTCTATCTGCTCCCGAAATTGAAAAAGTGATCCTTTTCCGAACGTGCTATGGTATACTGAATAAAAGACTGAGAGGAGGGTGATCGTTATGCCAGACAGCATATGCGGCAGCCAGCAGGGCCTGCCGCCTTCCGACTTACCGCCGCGGCATATCGTCCTCTGGGGCGAACGGGGTGTGGGAAAATCCACACTTGCCCGTCGTCTGCTGGAGGAATGGAAGGGGCCTGTCCGCGGGTTCGTTACCCGCTCTTCTCCGCCGGACGCCGACGGGTTTCGCTCCATCTATCTGCATGCCGCCGATGATCCGGCCCCCGTGGAGCATGCCGGCAATCGGGTAGGCCGTACCAACCGAACGGAGCATACCATGTGGCCGGAGGTCTTTGACCAACTGGGCGTGGAGCTGCTCCGTGCCCAACCGGGCAGTTTGATCCTGATGGACGAGCTGGGCTTTCTGGAACAGGACGCCGCAGACTTCCGCAGTCAGGTGCTCCGCTGTCTGGACGGCAATATCCCCGTTCTTGCGGTGATCAAGCACAAGACCCACATTCCTTTTTTGCAGGAGATCCGGTCTCACCCCAGGGTGCAGCTTTATCGGGTCACCGAGGAAAACCGGGACGACCTGCCGACTGAACTTTCACCGTTGATTCGCAATTGGAACAACCTTCGCTGACAATTTCATATGTGACAGAAGCTTCGAGCAAAAGTGCCTAAGGCCCCGCGCTATGGCACTGCGCCGGGGTGCAGGTGGAAACGCCTGTGCCTTCCGTTTTGAAAAGGAGTGTTCTATGAAAAAAACCATCCAAACCAGGCACCTGGTCTTTTTAAGCCTGTGTGTCTGCGGTGGAATGATCGCCAAACGTGTCGTCACGCCGGTGCTCAATCCACTTACCGATCTCATTCGGTTGCCCGGCGGCGGCGCCGCTGCGGCTTTTTCCCTTCTGTTCATCGTACTGGGCTGTACGGTCACCGATTGGCCCTTTGCCGCCACCCTTGCCGCACTGGTGCAGGGGGCGCTGGCTTTTTGCCTGGGCATGACCGGTTATCAGGGAATGTTCACCCTTCTGACCTACACCGTCCCCGGCATTGCAACAGACATCGTTCGGCGGTTCACGCCAAACGGCAGTGAGATCTATTTCTTTCTGTCCTGCTGCCTTGGAAACACGCTCTGTGCCGTTGTTTCCAATCTGCTGGTCTTTCATCTGCGCTCGCTATCTCTGTTGCTTTGGCTGCTGGTAGCTGCCTGTTTCGGCGGTCTGGCAGGAATGATGGGACATTTGGTTTATGGTCGGCTGAAGAAAGCCGGCGTACTGTAAGGGAGGGTTAACCAATGAAGAAGAAAATGATCGTTTTGTTTGCGTTGCTGCTGGCAGTTACCGCGATTGTGGCGGTAGTCCACCGTATGACCCATGAAGCCCCTGCGGGCGTGGTTCTGACTGTGAATGGCAAAAGTCTGCAGATCCCCTTGACCAAGTTGGATCGTGTGGCATTTTCCGGACAGCTGGTAGATGGCAAGGGCGTTGTCACAGAGCACAGCTATCGCGGAATTCTGCTGGCAGAGCTGCTGCAGGATGCCAAAGTCTCCACAGAAGGCATCAGCAAGGTGCTGGTGACCTCTGCCGATCAATATACTGCAGAATTTCAGCTGCAGGAAGTGCTGGAGACCGAGAATGTCTACCTTGCAATCGAGGCGGACGGACAGCAGATAGAGGGCATTGATCCGGGCACACAGGGCGCACAGCTGATAGTCTTTGGCGATGCCAACAGCCGTCGGTGCGTCCGTTTCGCGGCACAAATCACTTTGGAATAATGCAATAAACGCCAAAAGCCCCTGACTCGTAAAGAGTCAGGGGCTTTTTTGATGTGTTTCAGCCTGTTACCCGTTGAGGACAGGTGTAAATGTTGAAGCGATCATCCCGCGCAAAGCCTATCAGGGTGATTCCCGCTTGCTTGGCGATGGCGCAGGCATAATCGGTGGGAGCAGAACGTGCGATAATGGCTGCACAGCCCATATCGGCAGCTTTTTGCGCGATCTCGCCGGCTACCCGGCCGCTGAACACCAACACCGTACCGCGAGAGGGGATCTGCTGCCGGAGACAGGCACCAAGCGCCTTGTCTACCGCGGCATGACGGCTCACGTCTTCCCGCCGGATGAGAAACTGCCCGTCCTTTGCCAGCGCGGCAGTGTGAACACCGCCGGTGCGGCGGAATAGACGGGATCCTTCTTCCAATCCGTTGGACAGGGCAATCACCTCTTCGGGGGTGAGGCGGCAGGCTTCTGCCGCCTCACAGCAAGGCTGGGATACAGAACGGGTAGCCACATGGAAGGTAGCACCTTCCCGCTCCATACGGGTGATCTCATCACCGCTATGGATCAGACCGCGGAACCAGAGCCATCCGGTGACAGCATCCTCAAGATCCCACGGCGAGCAGGTGAAAACACCTTGATGCACACCATTCACCGTGATTCCGCAGCGCACTTCCTCCACCAGCTCACGGGATTCGGTAACAAACCCTTCCGGCCCCCAAGCAGTGATCTGTCTTTCAACGGCTCCGCATACTTCCTGATTGTGCATCAGCAGCAGGAGGAACAGATCTTGGAGACCTTCACAGCACACACCTTATACTCGGGCGTGCTGGAGATGGAATCCAGAGCATCAATGGTCAGCCAGTTTGCACCGTCCACATAGTGGAAGGGCATCCAAACCTGGCCGGGATTGGTCTTGTCGGACACTCGTGCTTCGGCAGTGATGGTGCCGCGGCGGGAGGAGACTTCCACGACCTCGCCGTTGGCAATGCCCAGCTTGGCGGCGTCCTTGGTATGGATCTCAATGAAGTTGGCATTTTCCAGAGCGTTGATGCCATCGGTCTTATCGGTCATGGCGCAGGCATTGTAATGCACCAGAATACGGCCGGTGGTCAGGATGAAGGGATAAACCTTGTCGGGCTGCTCGGTGGCAGGCACGTACTCTGCGGGGCGGAAATAGCCCAGACCGCGGGCGAACTTGCCCACATGCATGATGGGCGTGCCGGGATGGGTGGGGCTGGTACAGGGCCACTGGAGGCCGCGACCGCCCACTTCCTCGCTGTCCAGACGCTTGTGGCTGATGCCGGCGAAAGAAGGTGTTACAGAAGCGATCTCGTCCATGATTTGAGCCGGGGTCAGATAAGCCTGCTCATAGCCCATACGGTTCATCAGCTCGGTGAAGATCCAGGTATCCGGCATAGCCTCGCCTTCAATGGTGACCGCCTTGCGGACACGCTGGACGCGGCGCTCGGTATTGGTAAAGGTACCGTCCTTTTCGGCATAGGAGATACCGGGCAGGATCACGTCGGCAAGCTTGGCAGTCTCGGTCATAAACAAATCGTCCACGACGAAGAAGTCCAGATGCTGGAGGCAGTTGATAACGTGATGGGTGTTGGGATCGGTACGGACAGGATCCTCGCCAAAGATGAACAGACCCTTGATCTCACCGGTGAGCATCTTGGGGAAGCAGTCGGTGGCCTTGATGCCCACATTGGGATTCAAGGTGGTGCCCCATGCCTTCTCAAACTTCTCCAGAACGCCTTCCTTGGTGATGTTCTGATAGCCGGGGAACTGGTTGGGAGCGGCACCCATGTCGCAGGCGCCCTGAACGTTGTTCTGACCGCGGATGGGGTTCACACCGCAGCCGGGACGGCCGATCTTGCCCACCAGCATTGCCAGGTTGGACAGCGACATAACGCCCTCGGTACCGGTGTGATGTTCGGTGACGCCCAGGCAGTACATGATGGGCGCAGCCTTTGCGGTGGCATAGATACGGGCGGCTTCACGCAGCATATCGGGGTCAATGCAGCAGATTTCAGCAACCTTTTCGGCGGTGTAGTCCTTGACGGTCTCCTTCAGCGCCTCGAAGTTTTCGGTGCGCTCGCGGAGGAAGGTTTCATCAGCCAGACCTTCCTGAATGATGATGTTCATCATGCCGTTGGCAAAAGCCACGTTGGTACCGGGCTTGAGCTTCAGATGGATGGTGGCGTCGTTTGCCAGATCGATCTTTCTGGGATCGACCACGATGAGCTTAGCGCCCCGCTGAACAGCTTGGCGCACCTGCATACCCAGCACGGGGTGTGCATGTTCGGGGTTGGAGCCAACCAGCAGGATGGCATCGGATTCCCGGGTAATGTCGGCAATGGTGTTGGTCATGGCACCAGAGCCCAGCGTTGTTGCCAGACCGGCAACTGTGGGAGCGTGTCAGACCCGGGCGCAGTTGTCGGTATTGTTGCTGTGGAACGCAGTGCGAACCATCTTCTGCAGCATATACACGTCCTCGTTACAAGCACGGGAACATGCAAAACCGGCAAGCGCCTCCCCTCCGTAAGTATCACGAATCGCAGTAAACTTTTCTGCAACCAGAGACAGGGCTTCGTCCCAGCTGACCTGCTCGAACTGTCCGGTCTTCCAGTTTTTGACCAGCGGATGCCGGATACGCTCCGGATGATCCACGAAGTCGAAGGAGCCGCTGCGGCCCTTCACGCACAGCAGATTATGGTTGGAGGGGCCGTCTGCGCCCTCGCAGTCCACGATCTTGCCGTTTTTGATGATCAGATCCATCTGACAGCCAACTGCACAATGGGGGCAGGTGGTGCGCACACGCTCGGTCTGCCAGGGACGGTATTCCCGCTGACGCTTTTCCACCAGCGCGCCGGTGGGACAGGTCTGGGCGCAGTTGCCGCAGGATTCGCAGAGGTTTTCCTTCCAGTCGGCGCCAAAGGGAGCGTGGATCAGGGTGTAACCGCCGGCGTTACCCATGGTAATGGCCTTGCGTCCGGTGACATGGGAGCAGGTCATAACACAGCGCTGGCAGTGGATGCACTTGTTGGGGTCATAGCTCAGGAAGGGATGATCGTCCACCTTCTTGCGGCCCAGGACCTGACGGCCCTCGGTATAGGGGGTGATCTCCACTCCGTAATCGTTGCAGTACAGCTGCAGCTGGCAGGTTCCATTGCCCTCGCAGCTGAAACAGTCGCTGGCGTGCTCACTGAGCAGCAGTTCCAAAACGGTCTTTCTGGCCTTCATGACCCGCTCAGAGCAGGTGTTGACGACCATGCCTTCCTTTGCCTCGGTGTTACAGGCAGTGACCATGATGTCCATACCCTCGATCTCCACCAGACAAAGACGGCAGGAACCGATATTGCTGACGCCCTCCAGATAGCACAGAGTCGGAATCTGGATCCCGGCTTCTTTGGCCGCCTGGAGTACGGTCATTCCTTTCGTTGCCTTTACGACTTTTCCGTCGATGGTCAATAGCATTGTTTTTCTCCCCCTTTATTCAGCAGCGCCTTCCAGCACGCCGCATCCGAATTTATCGCAGCGCAGACATCTTCTGCATTCCTGCACTGCTTCCTCCACTGTGATGGGATATTCCACGTGCTCGAAATCCCGTTTGCGCTCATGGGAAGAACGCTCCTGGATATTCACGCGGCCGGTGGGAACCCGGTTGTTGTGCAGCAGTGTAGGTTCGTCCAAATCGTTCTGTATCGTATGGTGATAACCCAAATACTCGTCGATGGCATAGGCAGCCACCTTGCCGCCGGCGATGGCGCGAATGGCGGTGGCGGGGCCGGTGGCACAGTCGCCGCCGACAAAGACGCCGGGCATGCTTTCCACACGGGTATCGCGGCCGGCAATGAAAATGTTGCGCTTGGCCGGGATTCCGGCTTCTTCAAAGGGCTTGCTGACAACATCCTGGCCAACGGCGTTGAGAACCACATCACAGGCCACACGCATTTCGGGCTTGGAGGGGTTATCCAGAGGTGTGGGACGGCCTTCTTTATAAGGACCGGTCATCTGAGGCTTGACCCAGACGGCGGTACAGTTGTTGTTTTCATCCACTTCCACGCGGAGGGGTGCCTGCAGCAGGTGCAACTCGATGCCCTCTGCCACGGCAGCTTCGATTTCGGAAGCCAAAGCAGTCATGTCCTCCTGACGGCGACGGTAGATCACATGGACCTCCTTGGCGCCGCAGCGGACGGCGCTTCGGGCAGCGTCCATTGCTACATTGCCGCCGCCGATGACGGCGATGATCTTGCCTTCGTAATCGGGACGCTCGCCGTGACCGATACGGTCCAGCATCTCCACGGCAGAGAAAACACCGTTGGCGTCGATGCCGTCGATGTGCAGTTTCTTACCCACCTGAGCGCCGATAGCGACAAACATGGCGTCGTGACTCTCACGGATCTTGCGGACGGAGATGTCCTTGCCCACAACGGTGTTGTACTTTACTTTGATGTTGCCGGTGGACAAAATCGCACGGAAGTCCTCATCCATACGATCCTTGGGCAGACGGTAGTTGGGGATGCCGTACATCAGCATACCGCCCAGACGCTCCTTGGCCTCATAAACGGTGACTTTGTGGCCCATGAGGCTGAGGAAGTATGCCGCCGTCATGCCGCAGGGGCCGCCGCCGATGATGGCGACCTTTTTGCCGGTGAGGGGATTTGCCTTGGGGACCTCCACCTTATCGGCCGAGATCTGATCCACTGCATATTTTTTGATGCCGCGGATGTTCAGCGGGGCATCGATCAGTGTGCGGCGGCAGCGATCCTCGCAGGGATGCTCACAGATCATAGCGCAGGCGGTGGGCAGCGGATTGTCACGACGAATCAGGTTAATGGCCTTGTCGTAATTGCAGTCAGCCACGTGGGCGATATAGCCGGGGATATCCACGTGTGCGGGGCACATGGACACGCAGGGGATCTTTTGTCCGCTGGTACCGTAGCACTCACCGCTCTCGATGTAGCCGATGTACTCGTCGTGGAACGCCTGAAGGCCCTGCAGGACTTCATCGGCGGCCTGATAACCGATGGCACAATCGGCGCTGTCGCGAATCATTTCCGCCAGTGACTTCATCTGGTCCAGAATATCAACCGTTGCTTTGCCGGTAAGGATTTTTACCAGCATGGTCTCGATCTGACGCAGACCGTCACGACAAGGAACGCACTTTCCGCAGGTCTGGCTCTTTGCGGCCTGCAACAGGGAAAGCTGAACGGTGACAGGACAGGAGCCGGGGGGATATATCCTGACCTTATCAGAGAACTTCGACAGGAAATACTTGATTTTTACGTCTGAACTCTTGCTGTCAGCCAGTAAAATACTGTTCACGAGATTATCATTCCTTCCTCTTGACCGTTGACTGTTGACCGACAATTAAATCTGATATTTATCAATTTTTTGTATAGTATACTCTAAAATTTAATTTTATTCAATATCTTTACGTGCATTTTCGCCATAATTCATAAGGAAAATCGGGAAAATCACCAAAATAATCGGTTGACAAGCGATGATTGTTTCCAACATAATAAGTATCAGAAAGGAGGGGACTATATGCCGCTCACAAAAGACCGGTGCACGCCGGTGATCCTTGCCGGTGGGGCGTCCCGCCGTATGGGCACCTGCAAAGCGCTGCTGGAAATTAACGGAGAGACCATGCTGGCCCGGATCCTCCGACAGCTTTCGGGGTTTGAACGTGTGCTGTTGTCTACAGGGGATCCCGCGTTGGCCAAAGGGCTTTCGGTAGAATGTGTGGCCGATCGTTACCCCGGCATGGGGCCGCTGGCAGGACTGCATGCTGCCTTTTGCGCCGTGGACAGTGAGGCGCTGCTGGTCCTTCCCTGCGATCTGCCGTTTTTCACCGAACAGGCTGCGGAATATCTGCTGAACCGTATGCCGGAGGATGCCGACGCGCTGGTGTGCGTAGACAGTACCGGACGGATTCATCCCCTCTGCGGTATCTACCGCAGGTCGGTCCTCCCCGTGCTGGAGGCCCGCCTCAAGGCCGGAGAGCTTCGGGCGATGTCCTTTCTGTACTCCCTGAACTGGGAAGGTCTGCAGAATAGGGAGATTCTGCCGGACAAGCTGTTTCTCAATGTCAACTCCCCCGAGATCTACCGCCAGATTACCGAATCCCTGTAAACCACAAACGGACCTGCTGCGAAACGACCAAAACACTGTCATCCCAAGGCTGAAAGCCGAAGAATGCCAGGAGCTGTTTTGCAGCAGGCCCGTTTTCCGCTTTCCCATTCGTCCCGGGAAAACACCTCAAAATCAGGCGTGGGTATGGGGAAGGTCAGCGATCCTTTCTTCTTTGAAGCTCAACCATGTAGTATTCCAGCTGATCTGCATACAGGCAAAGCGCTACACCGTTATCCAACAAAATCTGTGCTGTTTTGTCCATGTATTCACATCTTATGCAATTGCATCCATAACCTCAGGACGTTTGTATTCAAGCGGTCAGCGATTCGATCCCGCTGATCTCCATCAAAACCCGTTGAAACTTTGGTTTCAACGGGTTTTCTCATTGTTGTCAGTCAGTTTTTCTGGCCGCCGTAATTCAGAACACAGGAACGGCCGCACGTGACAATTTTCATACAAACACAAGGCGCCGGGCAGAAATTGCCCGGTTTTTTTACAGTTTTTTGTACTTTTTTGCAGAAAACGACGTGCTGTCATATTGCATAACGCCACCGTTCGTACTATAATTACAATAAGTATACGTATGCGCAGTTGCGGGCGACACCCTTTGTCGCTTTGTTTGCTGTGCCGATCACGGGAACCGGGAGGTATCGGCATGCCCCTGAACCAAAACATTTATTCTATACTGCTGGCAGGCACGGCAGGGCTTTTGCTGGCCGCGGTGCTCCTGCTTGTCATCTGCAACGCCAAGCGCAAAAACCTGTCCAACACGGCTTTCCTCGACCCGCTCACCGGCGGTCTCACCGACCGGGCTTTTCTGGCACGGACCGGAGCCCTGCTGAAGGGCCGGGTCTCCAGCTTTGCGATGGTGTCCGTCCAGGCCGCCAACCTGGATCAGATCTGCGTGTCTTTCGGTACCGACGAGCATCCTGTTTCCCTGAACAGAATGCAGGCCGCCCTCAAGGCGCAGCTGGGCAGCGAGGAGATCTCCGCCCGCACCGGCGAGGACAGCTTCTGCTTCCTTTTGAAAAACCGGAAGCCCGACGAGATCTGCGCCCGTTTGGAACGCATCTGGAACGTCGTCAACCAGACCGCCCAGAATGCCACCGACGGCTATCTGCTGGAACTGCGTTTCGGCATCTATCTGCCGGAGAGCGACGAGCGTGACCCCGCCTCCATTATGGGCAAAGCCGTGCAGGCCCGCCTCAGCGGACCGGTGGGCCGGCGCTATCACTTTTACGACCGCGGCCAGTGGGACGCCACCCTCATGGAGCGCGAAATGGCCGCCTCCATGGACCACGCCCTGCAGACCAGCGAGTTCGTGGTTTATTATCAGCCCAAAGTCCGCGTTCTGGACCAGCGGGTCGCCGGTGCCGAGGCCCTCATCCGCTGGCGCCATCCCCAGCGTGGCCTGTTGTCCTCCGATATGTTCCTGCCCATGGCCGAGCGGTATCAGAAAATCGGCCGCATCGACCGCTTTGTGTTCGAAAACGTCTGCGGCACCCTGGCCCGCTGGAAAAAGCAGGGCCGTGAGTTGTGCCCCATCTCGGTAAATCTGGCCCGTGCCGACCTGAACCAACCCAACTTTGCCGACGAACGGTATGATATCTGCTGCAAATACGGTGTGGATCCCGCCAACATCGAGTTTGAAATGAAGGAAAACCTGCTGCTGGAAAACCTGGAGCGGGCAAAATCCCTCATCGAGCGGTTCCACGCCCTGGGCTTCCGCTGCGCCGTGGACAACTTCGGCGCTGACGCCACCGCCATGCAGCTGCTGGGCTCGCTGGACCTCGACACCGTCAAGCTGGACAGAAGTTTTTTCAGCGGCGACAACGACAACCGTCGGGGCCGCTATATCGCCGAGGCCATCCTCAAGGTCACCAGCCAGCTGCACATCCGCACGGTGGCCGAAGGCATCGCCAGCCCGGGACAGGCCCAGTTCCTGCAGCAGGTGGCCTGTGACATGATCCAGGGTTTCTATTACTTCAAGCCCATGTCGCTGGAAAAGTTTGAAAGCGAGGCATGGGACCGCAACGTGCTGAAGTTCGTGGAGCCTGCCGTGGCCCCCAACCAGCCCGTGGTCAAAAAGCCCGTCGCCGTTCAGCCTTCCCAGAACGGCAAGAGCATCGTCCTGTTCTCCTATCTGCCCCAGGAAGACACCGTGGAGTTTTCCGAGGCGTTTTCTCCCGTGCTGGGCGGCCAGACCTACTTCCACAACGCGTTGGCGCTGTTCCGCACCACCGAACTGATCCACGAAAACGACCGGGAGGACTTCTTCCGGCTGCTGGAGCGCTGCCAGCGTGAGGACGGCTGGGTGGAGAACACCCTGCGCTTCTATTTGGCCCAGGGCCGCTATGGCTGGCTGGAGATGCATCTCCACCGGGACGGCCCCGATGTGGGCAGCGTCATCAGCGGCACCATGATCAACATCGCCGAGTGGAAGAATGAGGTCAACCGCTGGAAGGAAAAAGCCACCCGTGACGCCCTCACCGGCCTGTATAACCGGGAATACTTCGAGCACAGCGCCCAGACCCAGCTGGAGCAGAAGATCTATTCCAGCGCCGCTTTGATGTTCATCGACGTGGACGACTTCAAGCGGGTCAACGACACCTTTGGCCATATGTTCGGCGACGACGTGCTGTGCTATGTTGCCAAGCAGATCCTCAGCGTGTTCCGCCATACCGACGTGGTGGCCCGCTACGGCGGCGACGAGTTCGTAGTCTTTGCCCCCTCTATCCAGAAGGATATTCTGGAAGACCGCCTGAAGCGCCTGTGCGGCGCCTTCAAGTTCCCC
Organism: Clostridia bacterium; assembly: GCA_017559995.1. GTDB lineage: Bacteria > Bacillota > Clostridia > Oscillospirales > Butyricicoccaceae > UBA4644. The sequence continues at coordinate 15,617 of JAFYPP010000020.1, forward strand.
TACCGCGGGGAGCAGGTGGAATACAAGGTTTCGGTGACCATCGGTGCCGCCATGTATCCCGATGACGGCGTCGGTTACGAAGCCCTGCTGGAGCACGCCGACTGCGCCCTGTACGAAGCCAAGAAGCGCGGTAAGGACCAGTTCGCCCTGTACGAGCCCCACATGAAGGGCAAGAACGACTGACCGCGGCCCTCGCCGCAAGGAAGGTGATGGTATGCTCCCCTGGCTGATGGGGTTTGCGGGCTTCGGCCTGTATCTGCTTTACGACATTGACAGTTTTGCCGGCTTGTGGAAGCCGCTGCGCACCGGGTTCCTGCTGGGCACCCTGCTCATCGGCGCTTCCACCCTGCTGCAGATGTTCTCCGCCTGGAGGCAGGGCGCCTTTTCCGGCCTTTGGGACATCCTGCTGCTTATGCTGGGCCTTGCGGCCTTTGCCGCCCTTATCTACTGTCTGTTTTTCGCCCTGCCTTTTACCGAGACCTACACCGACCCCGCGCAGGGGCGGCGTGTCTATACCTGCGGTGCCTACGCTCTGTGCCGGCACCCGGGCATCCTGTGTTTTTTCGCCATGTACCTGTTCTGGGGCCTGGCGGCCCTGCCCACCGGTTTTCTGTGGTGCGGCATGGTATTTTCCGTCCTGAATCTGGTCTACGCCTGGTTCCAGGATCGGGTGACCTTTCCCAAAACCTTTTGCGACTATACCGACTACCGTGAAAAAGCGCCCTTTCTGCTTCCCACGGCAGCCAGTTTCCACCGGGCCGTAAAGACCTGGGGACATCCTTATGAAAAGGAGGAGGAACTGTGAGATTCCAGGAAAAAATGCACGAATACTCCAAGGAAGAGATCTGGGAGGAATACTGTGGTTTTCTGACCCTGACCACCGAAGAGTTTATGGATATCCAGAAGCGTCTGCTCACCGAGCAGATGGAACTTTGGTGCAACAGCGCCCTGGGCCAGAGCATCCTCAAGGGCAAAAAGCCCACCACCATCGAGGAGTTCCGCGCCATGGTGCCCCTGACCACCTATGAAGATTATGCCCCCACCCTGCTGTCCAAGCAGACCAAGGCCCTGCCCGGCGAGCCGGTGCTGTGGGTCCAGACCACTTGGGAGGGCGGCGTGCACCCCATCAAGGTGGCCCCCTACACCAAGGCCATTCTGGACACCTTCCAGCACAACGTCATGAGCTGCATCATCCTGGCCACCAGCCGGAAGAAGGGCGACTTTGACATCAGCGTCACCGACCATATGCTGTACGCGCTGGCCCCCCTGCCCTACGTCACCGGCCTGCTGCCCCTTTTGTGCAAGGAAGAGATCGACATTGAGTTCCTGCCGCCCGTCAAGGACGCCGTGAACATGACCTTCAAGGAGCGCAATGCCCAGGGCTTTAAGCTGGGCATGAAGAAGGGCATCGAGTACTTCTTCGGTCTGGGCAGCGTGCTGTATTACGTCAGCCAGAGCCTTACCTCGGTGAGCGGAGGCAAGAAAAAGTCCCTGGCCGAAAAGCTCAACAGCGTTTCCCCCGGCATGCTGGTGCGCATGGCCATGGCCAAGCGGGCCTGCCGCAAGGAAAACCGGGAACTGCTGCCCAAGGATCTGTTCAAGCTGAAGGGCTTCATGTGCGCCGGCACCGATAACCGCTGCTACAAGGCCGACCTGGAGCGTATGTGGGGTGTTGCCCCCATGGAGCTGTTCGCCGGCACCGAGCCCACCTGTATCGGCTGCGAGACCTGGAGCCGTGAGGGCGTGTACTTCTTCCCCGACGCCTGCTTCTATGAGTTCATCCCCGAGGACGAGATGAACCGCAATCTGGAGGATCCCTCCTATCAGCCCCGTACCGTTCTGTGGGACGAGGTCGTTCCCGGCGGCATTTACGAGATGGTGCTCACCGTCTTCAAGGGCGGCGCCTTCGCCCGCTACCGTGTGGGCGACGTGTTCCGCTGCACCGGCATCGGCAGCCAGCTGGAGAACAACTCCATCCCCCGCTTCCAGTACATCGACCGTGTGCCCCAGATCATTGACATCGCCGGTTTCACCCGTATCACCGAGAAGTCCATCAACCAGGCGGTGGAGCTGTCCCGTCTGCCCATCGAAAGCTGGACTGCCAAGAAGGAGTTCACCGAGAACAACCGGCCCTATCTCCACCTGTATGTGGAGCTCCAGCGCAACAACCTGATCAACAGCGCCGTCAGTATCCGCATCCTGCAGGATCAGCTGGGTATCTATTTCCGCTATCTGGATCAGGATTACGAGGATCTCAAGAAGATCCTGGGCGTGGATCCGCTGAAGATCACCATGCTGAAATGCGGCACCTTTGCCGCCTATAAGCGCAAGTTTGGTAACACCATCCGCAAGATGAATCCCGAAAGCTGCGAGATCAACGATCTGCTGACGTGTCACCAATTCGACAGTCTTGAGAGAAGGGGGATCGTGGATGATTGGATTTAGTTGGGTGCCCATCACGGCGCTGTTCTGTTATCTGTTTCTGTTCCTGACCTTCCTGGCCTCCAAGAAGTCGGAAAAGGTCATCCGCTCCTTCATGATGCTCATGCTCATCATGATCCTGTGGGTCGGCGGCTCCTTCGCCATGCGTATGCAGCTGTGGCCGTCGGTCAACTTCTGGCACCACGTATCGGTCACGGGCATGATACTGGTGCTGGCCGGTTATTACATCTTTGTTCTGGACTTTCTGGAGGACAACCACAGCCACGGAAAATACCTCTGGCTGGCGGTCTATCTGGCGATCTCCGGACTGGACAGCATCACCTGCTGGTTCATCCCCGAACCGGAAGTGATCACCGGCACCGGCGCCACCCAGTTCCTCTATCACTACACCTGGCGCATCTATATTCTGGCCGTGCTGATGCTGCCCTGTCTGGTGCAGCTGGCCATGACCCTGGCCCGTCACTGTAAGGGCAACCGCATCGCCTTCCAGCAGCTGAAACCCATTCTGTACGGCATCATCTCTCTGGTGGTGGGCCATATCGCCGCCACCCTGCCCAGCTTCATGGGCTTCCCTCTGGACATCCTTTCGGGTATCATCAACGTTCTGTTCGTCTTCTATGCCCTGTATAAGAAGCGTCTGTTCAAGATGACCCTGCTGCTGTCCAAGCCCAACTACCTGCTGTTCTCTCTGGCGCTGAACTGCTTCGTTTTCTACCGCATCGCCACCCCCTTCCAGCAGTTCCTGATGACCACCGTCAAGCTGGAGCACACCGCTTCGGTCATCGTCATCGCCGCCTCCCTGTTCCTGTCCGTGCTGGCCGTTTACGGTCTGCTGTCGCTGGTGCTCAACACCATTTTCATCCGCAACGAGCAGCAGCAGCAGCAGCGCATCAACCAGCTGGGCGACGACGTGACCCACATCTTCAGCGTTTCCGACATTCTGCAGAACATGACCGACGTCATCCTGCAGATCACCCGTGTGGAGCGCATGGCCATCTTTATCCGACAGGCCGACGGCGACTACCGCATCGAACACACCACCAATCCGCTGGATGAAAAGGGTTTCTATCTCCGCGGCGACCATCCTCTGGTCTCTTATTTCAAAAAGAGCGACCGCTTTGTCACCCTGCAGGAGTTCACCCGCTCCACCGTGTACCGCAGTATGTGGGAAACCGAAAAGCGGCTGCTCACCACCCTGAAAGCCGATTGCTTCATCCCCCTGTGCAGCGAGAAGGAGCTGGCCGGCATCATCGTCCTGCCCCAGAAAAAGGATCAGGAGCCTTATTCCGACGGCGACCTGCTGCTCATCCAGTCCATCGCCTCCATTTGCGCCACCGCCGTCCGGGAGGCTTCGGTCTACGAGCGCGCCATCACCGAGGCACGCCGTGACAAGCTCACCGGCCTTATCAACCGCAAGTTCTTCCTGGAGCTGATGGATCAGGAGTTCGAGCGGTACAAGGATACCGCCCTGTCCCTCTGTCTGCTGAACGTGGACGACTTCAAGCTGTATAACCAGCTCTACGGCACCCAGGAGGGTGACGTGGCCCTGTCCCGCATCGCCGGTGTGCTGCGCTCGGCCCTCAACGAGACCTGCCACGCGGCCCGTATCGGCGGCAAGGAGTTCGCCCTGCTGCTGCCCGGCTATGACATCTATTCCGCCAAACTGCTCACCGAAAATCTGGTGTCCGAGATCATGGAGATCAACAACCGCAGCGGCGGTCAGGTGTCCAAGACCATCACCGTCAGCGCCGGTATCTGCGCCGCGCCCTATATGGCCTCCAGCGCCAAGGAGCTGTTCCAGAACGCCGAGACTGCGGTGTATACCGTCAAGCGTTCCGGCAAGAACGCCGTGCAGATCTACTCCTCCGAGATCTTCCATCAGGAGGAGCAGCAGAACAACACCTATCGCAGCGGCTACGGCGAAAACGCCAGTACCATCTACGCCCTCACCGCCGCCATCGACACCCGTGACCACTACACCTTCCAGCACTCCCAGAACGTGGCATACTACGCGCTGGAACTGGCCCGGGCCGCCGGCATGGGCGACGACCTGCTGGAGATCGTCAAGGAGGCCGGTCTGCTCCACGACATCGGCAAGATCGGCATCCGCGAGGATATCCTCAACAAGCCGGGCAAGCTGACGCCCGAGGAGTACGAAACCATGAAGGGCCACGTGGAGAACGCGGTGAATATCATCCGTTATCTGCCCTCGCTGGATTACGTGATCCCCGCCGTCCTATCCCACCACGAGCGGTACGACGGCAAGGGTTATCCCCGTCAGCTGTCCGGTGACGAGATCCCCATTCTGGGCCGCATCCTGTGCATCGCCGACTCCTTTGACGCCATGACCTCCGTCCGGGCCTACAAGCCCGCCCTCAGCGTGGAGGAGGCCCTCGCCATCCTGCAAAAGGAGGCCGGCAAGCAGTTCGATCCCAAACTGGCCATGATCTTCATTGATCTTGTGGAAAACGGCAAGATCGAGATCCGCAGCCAGCTGACAGAACACCCGCAGAACGCGGTTCTGGCGGAAAGCGCTCAGGAAATTGTTTTGGCAAAATAAAAAATAACCGCAAAATAACCGTTCGGTAACTGCCGAGCGGTTATTTTTTTCGTTTTTCCCTTCGTTTTTATGAAAATTCGTCACTTTTTGTCCAAAAAAGCATTGACATTGGAAATCCCCGGTGCTATACTTGAGCCATAAAGAAAGCCACCCCTTGGCGAACTTTATAATAACTACATATCAGGAACATTGAGTAGAGCGCCGGAACGCAACCGTCTTCCAGCACTCAAACGACAATGGCAAAGCAGTCGAAAGGCTGTGACGCAAAGCTATAGGGCCTAACCCCGAAAGGGAATGGCAGCCAGTTACCGAAAGGAGTACTTATGAAGCGGATCAGCCGTTTTCTGGGCGTTTTTTTGTGCCTTGCAATCCTTATCTCCGTCAGCGTTTTCGCCGGCGGCCGAACCATCGATACCACCACTGCCGATGAAGGTTTCTTCACCGTCAACTACGACGCCAGCGCCAGCCTCAAGATGAAGGTGGGCGTCACCTTCGGCGGCAAGACCACTTATTACAACTACACCCCCGGCACCGAGTCTTCCTACAGCTTCAACAACGGCGCAGGCGCCTATCAGATCTCCCTGTACCGCAACGTTTCCGGCACCAGCTACCGTCTGGTCACCAAGGAGACCGTCATCGTTTCCGAGATCGACAAGATGGCCAAGTACCTGGTCAGCACCGCCGAAGTCACCTTCGCCAAGGATGATACCGTTGGCATGAAGGCCGCCGAACTGTGCGAGGGCCTGAACACCGCCGAAGAGAAGATCGTGGCCATCCACAACTACATCGCCGACACCTTCACCTACGATTACGATTTCGCCGCCGGCGTCCGTAACGGCTCCATCACCAACTACACCCCCGACACCGCTCACCTGCTGGAAGCACAGAAGGGCGTCTGCTATGACTTCTCTTCTCTGTTCGCCGCCATGTGCCGCAGCCAGGGTATCCCCTGCGCCGTGGCCAAGGGCTATACCACCGGCGGTTATCACGCCTGGAACATGATCTACCTGAACGACGCCTGGATCCCCGTTGACCTGACCGTTTCCATCGCCTACGGCCTGGCCGACAGCGACGCGATCGCCGACTTCACCATGAGCATGAACCGCTACTACAGCTACACCTATTAAACAATACATCTCCTTTCCAAAAGCGTGAAGCCGGTGTGCTTCACGCTTTTCTTTTTTCCCGTGCCGTGGTATAATGGAAAAAAACCGTAAAAAGGAGCTTTGCTATGAAATACAACTACGATCCCAAGGATATCCTGGATTATTTTGAGAAAATCGTTTCCGTGCCCAGCCCCGTCAGCTACTATGTGCAGATGAACCCCGTCATGGAGCAGCTGGCCGCCGAGCTGGGATACACCGTGACCTTTGACCACAAAAAGACCGCCTATATCACGGTGGACGGTCAGGACAACAGCCGCACCGTGCTGGTGGGCGCCCACCTGGACACCCTGGGTCTGGTGGTGCGCTGCATCGACGCCAACGGCATGATCCGTGTCCGTGCCCTGGGCGGCGTCAACTACGCCAGCCTGGAGGGTGAGACCGTCACCGTCCACACCCGTGACGGCCGCAGCTACACCGGTCTCATGGCCTGCCAGTCCCATTCCGTCCACGTGTTCGACGATGCCCGCACGCTGGAGCGCGGCGAGACCACTATGATGGTCATTCTGGATCAGCCCGTCACCAGCAAGGCCGACGTCAACGCGCTGGGCATCCGCCACGGCGATATCATCTCGGTGGATCCCCGCTGCCAGATCACCGACAACGGCTATCTCAAGTCCCGTTTCATCGATGACAAGGCTGCTGCCGCCTGCTGCTTCGTGGCCCTCAAGACCCTGAAGGAGCAGAGCCTCAAACCCAAGTACCGCACCCTGTTCGCCTTCCCCTACAGCGAGGAGATCGGCCTGGGCGGCACCTATGTCCCCCCCGAGGTGGTGGAATACATCGCCATGGACATCGGCCTTATCGGCCCCGGTTACGACGGCGACGAGCGCAAGGTCTCCATCTGCGCCAAGGACGTGGCTACCCCCTATGATTACGAGCTGACCACCCGCCTCATCCAGCTGGCCGAGGAAAACGGTATCGACCACGCCGTGGATATCTTCTACCGCTACGGCACCGACGGCAACCACGCCCTGAAGGGCGGCAACAACCTCCGTGCCGGCGTATTCGGCATGGCAGTGTACTGCAGCCACGGCATGGAGCGCACCCACATCGACGGCCTCAAGGCCACCACCGATCTGCTGCTGGCCTATCTGATGGAGTGCTGAACATGAAAGCCAAGGTTTTGAGCGGCATTGACCGCATTGATATTCTGGACACCTTATTAAAAAATCAGCGGGTAGGTCTGGTCACCGCCGGCTCCGCCATCGACCGGGAGTGCCGTCTGGCAGTGGACATCCTGTGCCAGCGCTACAACGTCACCACCCTTTACAACACCATTTTCGGCATTCGCGGCGAGTTCGTCTACGGCGAGCGGGTGCCCTTCTACATCGACGGCCCCACCAGCCTGCCGGTGCATTCCATCTTCAACAACAAGATCACCGCCCCCACCCCCGAAATGATGGAAAACGTGGATGTGATGGTCTATGACATCAAGGAGGCCGGCGCCCGGTACTACGAGTATCTGTACACCCTGGCCGATCTGATGAAGGCCTGCGCCAAGGCAAACAAGCCGCTGGTGGTGTTGGACCGTGTCGACCCCATCGGCGGCGAAAAGGTGGAGGGCACCGTCTGCCCCGCCAATATGCACACCATGGTGGGCGACTACCGTCTGGCCCAGCGCACCGGCCTCACCTCCGGTGAGTTTGCCCGGTATGTCAACGGCGAGTACGCCATCGGCTGCGACCTGCACGTGGTTCCCGTGGCCGGCTGGCAGCGCAAGCTGTATATGGACGAGACCGATGTGCCCTGGGTGCTTCCCTCCCCCAGCCTGCCCCACGCCACCGCCAACCTGCTGTACGCCGGTATGTGCGTGTTTGAGGGCGTGGCCACCGTCAACGAGGGCCGAGGCACCACCAAGCCCTTCGAGCTTATCGGCGCCCCCTGGATGAACGGCAAGGCCGTTGCCGAACTGGCCCAGAAAAAGGGCCTGCCCGGCGTGCGCTTCGCTCCTACCTGGTACAAGCCCTCCGGCTCCAAGCACAGCGGCGAGGTGTGCGGCGGCGTGCAGGTGCACATTCTGGATCGTGAAGAGTTCCTGCCGGTGCGGTCGGCTTTGACCCTGCTGGACGCCCTGCGGGAGGTCCACCCAAACGAGATCGTCTGGCGGGATTGCTCCGCCGGTCACGATCTGCCCGACGCCGAGGGCATGACCTTTGACCGTTACGCCGACAAGCTGCTGGGCGACAAGCGGTATACCACCGGAGAGCTGAACTGCGACGGCCTGCTGGCCGCTCACGAGGCGGAACTGAGCGCCTATATCACCCGCAAACAGAAATACGAACTGTACGAATAAGGAAAAGGAGGAGCGCTGCTCCTCCTTTTTTCTTTGGTTGACATTTTTCGCAAATGTGGTACCATGTTAGTGGACTAATCAACGAACACTGTTAGGAGGCGTTTTCCCTATGGCCGCAGCCGACCGTCAGGACGCACGAAAGAATATGATGCTGGAGCAGCCCATCTCCAAGGTGATCCCCAAGATGGCCATCCCCACCATCATCGCGTTCCTTATCAATTCTATTTACAGTCTTGCTGACACCTTCTTCGTCAGCTCTCTGGGCACCAACGCCACCGCGGCTGTCAGTGTCAACTCCTCGCTGGATCAGATCATCATGATGGCAGGCTCCATGCTGGCCATCGGTGCCAACAGCTACATCGCCCGTTTGCTGGGCGCCAAAAAAGAGGACGAGGCCAACAAAGTTCTGTCGGTGGCCTTCTTCATCGCCCTGGCCTTCGGTACCATTCTGGCGGTCTTTGGCTGTATGTTCATGACCCCCATGGTGCGTCTGCTGGGCGCAACCGACACCTGCCTGCAGTATTCCATTGACTACGCCACCTACGTGCTGCTGGTGGCCCCCTTCATGGCATCCAGCTTTGTTATGAACCAGTGCCTCCGTGCCGAGGGCAGCGCCGTTCTGTCCATGATCGGCATGGGTTTCGGCAGCATCCTCAACTGCGTGCTGGACCCCATCTTCATCTTTACCCTGGATATGGGCGTGGCGGGCGCTTCCATCGCCACCGCCATCTCCAAGCTGGTGAGCTTTGCCATCCTCATCTTCCCCTATATCACCCACCGCAGCGTGCTGCGCATCTCCATCAAGTACTTCAAGCCCAATCGGGAGATCATCGGACAGATCGTCAAGATCGGCTCCTCTTCCATGTTCCGTTCCGGTCTGGCCGTGGTGGCCGCCATCGTCCTCAACAACATCGCCGGTTCCATCTCCGACGCGGTGCTGGCCGGTATCGGCGTCACCAACAAGATCATGATGTTCCCCTTCAGCGTCATTCTGGGCTTTGGCTCGGGCTTCCAGCCGGTCACCGGCTTCAACTGGGGCGCCAAGCGCTTTGACCGCGTGCTGGAGAGCTTCCGGTTCTCCGCCAAGACCGCCCTCATCGCCTCCACCGCCATGGCGCTGCTGCTGGGTGTGTTCGCCAACCAGGTGATCCTGCTCTTTGCCGAAGCCGACGCCGAAATGCAGGCTATCGGCGCCCTGTCCATCCGCCTGCAGTGCATCGCCCTGCCCATCCACGCCTGGGTGGCAGTGGTCAATATGTTCTGCTCCGGTCTGGGCAAGGCCAAGGGCGCGCTGCTGCTGGCCACCGCCCGACAGGGCAGCTGCTTCCTCCCCATCGTGTACCCGCTGTCCTGGCTGTTCGGCGCCAACGGCGTGGCATCGGTACAGGCCGTGGCCGACATGCTCACTCTCTGCCTGGCCTTCCCCCTCATGCGCAAGGTGCTGAAGGAAGTCCGAAGCAAGGCCGCCGAACTTGGACAACTATAAAAAAAGAAAGCCGCCTGCTGGCGGCTTTTTTCTTATTCCACTGCGATGAGCCGGGGGTGCTCCACGCCGGGGCTGTTTTCCAGCGCGGTCATCAGCTGGGTCATGGGACCGGGCATTCCGCTGATGTCCAGGGTAATGGTGACGCTGGCCTTTCCGTGGATGGGAAGGCTCTGGGTGATGGTCAGCACGCTGCCCCCCTGGTCGGAGATATGGGCCAGCACCGAGGACAAAATGCCCGGTTCGTGGCTGAGCATCACCGAAAGCACCGCCTTGCGGCCGGTGGCCATCTCGGAGGGTTCCAGAATATAGTCCTTATATTTATAATAGGTGCTGCGGGAAATTCCCACCTGCTTTACCGCCTGACTGACTTCGCGGACAGCGCCCGACTCCAAAAGACGGCGTACTTCCAGCACTTTGTCGTAATAGTCGGGCAAGATGCTCTTGTGAATGATCAGATAATTGTCCAGCATGGACGGTTCCCCCTGCAATACTTCGATTTTGTTGAAAATTACTATGGGAAAGTGCTTGTCTTTCTCTCGTATCTATGATACACTGTGTGCATCAAAAATACAAGTGTTTTTCGTTCGCGGACACTGTTTTTCTGGAGGTACCCATGAAGGTTGCGATTTTAGGCTTTGGCACCGTTGGCCAGGGCGTTTACGAAATGCTGCAAAAAGCCCGTGATCTGGAGCCCGGCCCCGTGCTGGTGCGCCCCGGCAAGGCTGACGCAGATTATAAAGTCACCGATATTTCCGCCATCACCGGCGCCCCCTCTGTAGGCGCTGTGGTGGAGGTTCTGGGCGGCATCGAGCCCGCCCGTACTTGGGTGGAGCAGGCCCTGCAGGCCGGCAAGCACGTGGTCACCGCCAACAAGGCGCTGGTGGCCCAGTGCGGCCCCGAGCTGGCCGCTGTGGCCCGGGAAAAGGGCGTTGCCCTGCTGTTCAGCGCGGCCTGCGGCGGCGGCGTGCCCTTCCTGCACAATCTGGCCTTGAGCACCCGGTCCGACGACATCCTGTCGGTGGGCGGCATCCTCAACGGCACCACCAACTATATGCTGGACGCCATGCAGAGCCGCGGCGCCGACTATGCCGAAGTGCTCAAGGACGCCCAGCAGTTGGGTTATGCCGAGGCCGATCCCACCGCCGACGTGTCCGGTCTGGACGCTCTGCGCAAGATCATGCTGGCCTGTGCCGTGGCCTTTGAAAAGCTGCCCTGCGAGGGCCTGTACAACGAGGGCATCGAGAGCCTCACCGCCGACGATGTCAGGCATTTCCGGGGCATGGGTTACACCTGCCGTCTGGTGGCCAAGGGCGGCCCCGTGGGCGACACCGTGTTCGCCTTTGTGGAGCCCACTCTGGTGCCCGCCTCCGCCGCCGAATGTGCCGTCAAGGACAACTACAATCTGGCCCGCTATGAGGCCAAGTGTGCCGGTGACATCGTACTGATCGGTCAGGGTGCCGGCCGCTACCCCACCGCTTCCGCCGTACTGCGGGATCTGTCCGACGTGATCGCCGGTCAGCGGGTGATGATGCCCCAGGCCTGTGTCCGGGTCACCGCCGACTGCAGCGGCTGCGGCCACCCCTATTACGTCCGTCTGCCCGAGGCCTTTGCCGGGAAACTGCCCTGTGACAAGGTCGCCGTGGACAACGGCATCGCCCGGGTCATCACCAAGGCCCTGACGGTCAAAGAAATGCACGACACCGCCGCCGCCCTCCGTACCAGGGGCGCGCAGGTATTTTTTGCCGGGATCGAGGAATAAACTATGTTGAAAGTAGCCAAGTTTGGCGGCTCCTCCGTTGCGGAGGCCGCCCAGTTCAAAAAAGTCAAGGGGATCGTCGAATCCGATCCCGCCCGCCGCATCGTGGTGGTCTCCGCCGCCGGTAAGCGCTCCTCCAGCGACCACAAGCTCACCGACCTGCTGTACCTCTGCCACGCCCACCTCACCTACGGTGTGCCTTGCGACAACATCCTGCAGCTGATCCAGGAGCGCTTCGTGGAGATCCGTGACGATCTGGGTCTTGCCTATGACGTGGAGGGCGATTTCATGGCCCTGCGCGCCGGTCTCACCCGTGACACCTCGGTGGATGAGCTGGTCTCCCGCGGTGAGTATTTCACCGCCCGCCTGATGGCCGAGTATCTGGGTTACGAGTTCGTGGACGCCACCGAGTGCATCTTCTTCAGCTACAACGGCCAGTTTGATCTGGAAAAGACCTATGACGCCATCCGCAAGGCCGCTTCCCAGGATCGCGGCATCGTTATCCCCGGCTTCTACGGCAGCGTGCCCACCGGCAAGATCAAGGTCATGTCCCGTGGCGGCAGTGATGTCACCGGCGCTCTGGCCGCCGCCGCTGTGGATGCCGACGTTTACGAAAACTGGACCGACGTGTCCGGTATCCTTATGGCCGATCCCCGCATCGTCAAGGATCCCGATCCCATCGAGTGCATCACCTACGACGAGCTGCGTGAACTGGCCTTCATGGGCGCTTCGGTGCTCCACGAGGACGCCGTCCACCCGGTACGCGCCAAGGGCATCGCCCTGAACATCCGCAACACCAACCAGCCCGAGGCACCCGGCACCATGATCGTTGCCGACCTGGAGACGGCCGACGAGCAGCAGAACCGCTTCATCACCGGTATCTCCGGCCGCAAGAACTTCTCGGTGCTCACCATGAAAAAGACCAACATGAACACCAACGTGTGCCTCCAGCAGTGCCTCAAGGTGCTGGAAAAGTGCAACGTCCCCGCCGAGCATATCACCCTGGGTCTGGATACCTTCGCCCTGGTGGCCGCCACTTCGGTGCTCAGCGACCGTCTGTTTGAGGTCATGGGCGAGATCCAGCGCATCTGTGAGCCCGAGTCCCTCCGTCTGGAGGAGAGCATGGCTCTGGTTGCTCTGGTCGGCCGCAAGATGACCTGCCGCCCCGGTACCGCGGGCAAGGTGTTCCAGTGTCTGGGCAGCCACGGTATCAACATCCGCACCATCAACCAGTCCGCCGACGAGATCTCCATCACCGTTGGTGTGGACAACAAGGATTATGAAGCCGCCATCCGGCTGCTGTACGACGAGTTTGCCGGCTAACAGAGAGGAGATTTCCCTATGAAACAGTTTAACGTGGCCATTCTGGGCGCTACCGGCGCCGTTGGCCGTGAAATGCTCAAGATTTTGGAAGAGTACGATTTCCCCGTGGGCGAACTGCGCCCCCTGGCCTCCGCCCGCTCCGCAGGCACCACCGTCCCCTTCAAGGGTCAGGAGATCCTGGTGCGGGAAGCCCGTGAGGACAGCTTCGAGGGTATGGACTTCGTGCTGGGCGCGGTAGGCGGCGGCATGGCCAAAAAGTTTGCCCCCCACATCGTCAAGGCCGGCGCGGTCTTTGTGGACAACAGCTCCTCCTTCCGTCTGGATCCCGACGTGCCCCTCATCGTCCCCGAGGTCAACGGTGCTGACGCCTTCAAGAACAAGGGCATCATCTCCAACCCCAACTGCTCTACCATCATCACCCTGATGGCGGTGGCCGCCCTCAACAAGATCTCCCCCATTCAGGCTATGACAGCCTGCACCTATCAGGCCGTTTCCGGCGCCGGTCAGGCCGGTCTGGTGGAGCTGGAGGAGCAGATGGCCGCTCTGGCCAAGGGCGAGGCACCTGCCCGCAAGACCTTCCCCCATCAGATCGCCTGCAACGTCATCCCCCACATCGGCGATGTGCTGGACAACGGCTACACCGCCGAGGAAATGAAGATGCAGAACGAGGGCCAGAAGATCCTGCACCTGCCCGATCTGCGTGTCAGTTGCACCTGTGTCCGTGTGCCCGTCATGCGTTCCCACTCCATTTCCGTCACCGTCAAGACCCGTGAAAAGATCACCGTGGAACAGGCCAACGCTGCCATCGCCGCCTTCCCCGGCTGCAAGCTGGTCACCGACTTTGAGGGCCGCGACTATCCCACGCCTCTGGACACCTCCGACCAGGATCTGGTCTGGGTGGGCCGTGTCCGCGAGGACCTCACCTGCGACACCGCGCTGAATCTGTGGTGCTGCGGCGATCAGGTCCGTAAGGGCGCTGCCGCCAACGCTGTACAGATCCTCCAGCTGCTGGCACAGGCCAAGTAAGAACACCGCAGCACCACCCCGCCGGGAGTCCGGCGGAAGATTTTGACCGATTCATTCGGGCAAAATCCATTGCATCGGGGCCCCCGAAAAATCGCAGATTTTTTGGGGATTCGCTGCGGCGATCAGGTCCGTAAGG
>JAFYPP010000021.1 GCA_017559995.1 Clostridia bacterium
AGCAGGGCGGTGCCGTCCAGCAGCAGAGCCGCCGTCTGGGGCAGCTCCACGGGAGGCTGGGTGGGCGCCTCGGTGGGGGCTGTGGGAGCGGTGGCCGGCTCGGAAGGCCGCAGATCGGCGGAGCCGGGCTGGGGATCTTCGATCTCAAAGGGGACGTCGTCGGGATCCATGGGGGGATCGTCCGACTGGGTGTCCTTGTTGGAAACAAAGGGGAAGCGGAAACCGTCACTGGTGAAGATCACGGTGTCCTGCAGAAAGAAGAGAGCGGCCAGGCCTACTACGACCAGCAGCAGCAAGATCAGCAATGCGATCTTGAGTTGGTTCCGCCGTTTCCGGCGGGAACCTCTGTATCGGTCGTAATAAGCCATAGCCGCTCTCCTTTCAAAAGTTCGGTGCGAAGGGAGGAAGGGGTTTTAGGCCTTGACTTCCTCGGTAACGGGAGCCTCGATCTTGGGGGCACGCAGGTTGACGATCAGCTTGCGGGGGCACACGGTGGCGCACAGGCCGCAGTTGACGCACTTGGTGTAGTCGATCTTGGCCAGGAAGTTGGTGATGGTGATGGCTTCCTTGGGGCACTTCTTGGCGCACAGGGTGCAGCCGATACAGCCGATATCGCAAGCGGTACGGGTGTCAGCGCCCTTCTGGGTGTTGTTGCACTTGATGAAGACCATCTGCTTGGCGGGGACCATGTCGATCAGACCCTTGGGGCAGGCAGCAGCACAGGCGCCGCAGGCCACGCACTTGTCGGTGTCCACGACGGCAACGCCGTCCACCACATTGATGGCGCCAAACTTACAGGCGGCCACACAGGAGCCGTAGCCCAGGCAGGCGTTGGGGCAAGCCAGGGGAGTGCCGGCGACCTTGTTGGCGGCGTCACAGGTCTTCAGACCATCGTAGTTGTACTTCTTCTTGGCGTTCTTGTCACCGCCGCAGCAGTTGACATGAGCGACCATACGCTCGGAAGAGCCGGCCTCGATGCCCATGATGGCACCGATCTTTTCGGCAGCCTCAGCGCCGCCGACGGGGCAGGCGTTGACCTTGGCGTTGCCGGCGACGATCTCGCTGGCGCAGTTGGAGCAGCCGGCATAGCCGCAGCCGCCGCAGTTGGCGCCGGGCAGAACGGCCAGGATCTGGTCGATACGCTCATCCTGCTCCACGTAGAAGATCTTTGCGGCAAAGGCCAGCACAGCGCCGAACACGCCGCCCAGGATGCCCAGAACGGCAACGGCGTAAATAATGTTCATGAAATCCATAATTCAGTGTGCCTCCTTTACCAAATCTTCATGCCGGAGAAGCCCATAAAGGCCAGAGCCAGCAGACCGGCGGTAACCAGAGCGATGGGGAAGCCCTCAAAGGACTTGGGGTACTCGGCAAAGCGCAGCTTCTCGCGGATGCTGGCGAACAGCACGATGGCGATCAGGAAGCCCACGCCGCCGGTGACACCGTAGACGATGGACTCGATCAGGTTGTAGTTGTTCTGGGTATTGATCAGAACGGCACCCAGAACGGCGCAGTTGGTGGTGATCAGGGGCAGATAGATACCCAAAGCGGAGTACAGGCTGGGCATACCCTTCTTCAGGAACATCTCAACGAACTGAACCAGAGAAGCGATGACCAGGATGTAAGCCAGGGTCTGCAGGTACTGCAGATTCAGGGGAATCAGCAGGAACTCGTTGATGACCCAGCTCATAGCGGCGGCCAGGCCCATAACGAAGATAACGGCCATACCCATACCGGCGGCGGTGTCCATCTTCTTGGAAACGCCCATGAAGGGGCAGATGCCCAGGAACTGGGAGAAGATGAAGTTGTTGATCAGGATCGCGCTCAGCGTGATCTCAAGCAGTTTGGTAAAATCCATTATTTCACTGCCTCCTTCTTAGCCTTCTTTTCGTCGCTCTTGCGCATGAAGTACTGCACGGCAGCGATCAGAATGCCCAGGGTCAGGAAGCCGCCGAAGGGCAGGATCATGGCCAGAGCGCCGAACTCGGCGGGCATCAGCTGAATGCCGCCGCCGGTGCCGTCCAGGGTGATGCGGAAGCCGTTGGCAACGTCGATGAAGCCGCCGCCAAAGGTGCCCTGACCCAGGAACTCACGGATGACGCACATGGCAACCAGAACGATGGTGTAACCGATACCCTGGAAGATACCGTCCAGAGCGGAAGCGGCGATGCCGTTCTTGGCAGCGAAGGACTCGGCGCGGCCGATGATGATACAGTTAACGACGATCAGGGGGATGAACACGCCCAGAGCGGATGCCAGAGCGGGGATGTATGCCTGCAGCATCAGGTCAACGACGGTAACGAAGCCGGCGATGACGACGACGTAGATGGCGATACGGATGTCATTGGGGATGACCTTACGCAGAGCGGAGATAACGATGTTGCAGCAGGTCAGGATGATCAGAACGGACAGACCCATACCGATACCGTTGAACATGCTGGTGGTGATGGCCATGGTAGAGCACATACCCAGCAGCTGGACCAGAACGGGGTTTTGGGTGATCAGACCGTCTTTGAATTGCTTTTTGATATTCATAGTGTCTTACCTCCTTAACCCACGGTCTTCACGGCATCCAGAGCGGCGTTGACGCCGTTGCAGATGGCACGGGAAGTGACGGTGGCACCGGTCAGAGCTTCCACCTTACCGCCGTCCTTGGTGACAGCAGCGGTGGTCAGGCCGGCAAACTGTGCGCGGAAGGTGTCGCCCTTCTCACCGGCGGCACCGGCGATGGCGCCCAGACCGGGAGTTTCGGCATGGCTCAGAACAGAGATGCCGGTGACGGCGCCGGTGGTGTCGATACCGGTGACCATGGTGATGGAACCCTGGGAGCCGCCCACGGTGCACTGGACCACATAGCCCTTGTCGCCGGCCTTATAGATGGCGTCGACACGGCTGTCGGTGCCGGTGTACTCCACGGCGGGGTACTCGTCGGCGGGCAGAACGGCCTGCATGGCGGTGTTGCGCTTTTCGGTGGCAATGGCCTCGATACGCTCGACAGTGATGCCGTTGACGAAGCCCAGGCACAGGGCCACAATGGCACTGACGGCGAAAAGGATCAGGCCGAGTTTCACGATCTTATTCATTTCGCAGCCTCCTTCTCAGCCTTGACGGGCTTGACATAGCCGAACTTTACGGGCTGGGAGATTTTTTCGATCAGGAACACGCAGCAGTTCATGATCAGGATGGCGTAGGACACGCCTTCGGGATAGGAACCGAAGTAACGGATCAGAACGGTCAGGACGCCGCAGCCGATACCGTAGATGATCTGGCCCTTGGGGGTGACGGGAGAGGAGGCGTAGTCGGTAGCCATGAAGATGGCGCCCAGCATCAGACCGCCGGACAGCAGCTGATAAGCCATCCACTCAACGCCGGAGCCGGCCTTGGGGAAGATCAGGGTCAGAACGGCAACAGTGCCGATGAAGGTCAGGGGGATGCGCAGGGTGATGACACGGCGATAGACCAGCCAGACACCGCCGGCCAGCAGAGCCAGAGCGGAAACCTCGCCGATACAGCCGCCGATCATGCCCAGAGCGGCGTCAGCGATGCTGACGTCGGGCAGCTTGCCTTCCTTCATGAAAGCCAGGGGAGTAGCGCCGGTGACCACGTCAGCGGGAGTAGCGAACATGGGCAGAGCGGTGCGGACCTTGGCCCAGGTGGTCATGAACACGGGGTAGGAGGCCATCAGGAAAGCACGGCCGCCCAGAGCGGGGTTCATGAAGTTCTTGCCGATGCCGCCGAACAGGCACTTGACGATGACGATGGCGAACAGGTCACCGATCAGCACCATCCACAGGGGGGCGGTAACGGGCAGGGTGTAAGCCAGCAGCATACCGGTAACGATAGCGGAGCAGTTACCGACGGAGCAGGGCTTCTTCAGCAGTTTGTTATACAGCCACTCGAAAAACACGCAGCCGATGACGGACACGGCGGTGACCACCAGAGCGCGGGCGCCCATCACGAAGATGGCCAGAGCCAGGGCGGGGATCAGACCGATGATGACATCCAGCATGATCTGCCGGGTGCTGTCCTCACTGCGGATATGGGGCGAGTTGCTTACTTTGACTTGAGAAAGATCGTACATATCGTTTCGCCTCACTTCTTCTTACGCGCATCCATAACGCGCTGTTTTGCCACCAGGATGCCCTGCATCAGAGGCAGCTTGGCAGGGCACACATAGGTACAGGCGCCGCACTGGATGCAGTCCAGGGTGTTGTAATACTCCAGATCGGCCACTTCGCCCTTGGAGGAGCACTGATAGATGTAGGTGGGCATCAGGTGCATGGGGCAGGCGCCGACGCACTTGCCGCAGCGGATGCAGGAGGGGTTCTCTTCGGTGGTGCACTCATCCTTGCAGAAGGCCAGGAAGCCGTTGGTGCCCTTCATCACGGGGATGTCCAGACGGTACTGGGGCATACCCATCATGGGGCCGCCCATGATCAGCTTGTTGGGGGGCTGCACGAAGCCGCCGCAGGCGTCGATCAGATGCTCCACGGGGGTACCGATGCGGCACTCCAGGTTCTTGGGGTTGGCGATGGCGCTGCCGGACACGGTAACGATACGGCGGATGGCAGGCATACCGGTGGTGAACAGACGGTAGATGGCGGCAGCGGTGTCGGTGTTGAACACGGCGGCGCCGGCGTCTGCGGGCAGCTTGCCGGAGGGCACTTCGCGGCCGGTCAGGGCCTTGATGATGTGCTTTTCAGAGCCCTGGGGGTACTTGGTGACCAGAGGATACAGCTTGACGGTGCCGTCCTCGGGCAGGTACTCCTGCAGCTTGGGGAAGGCGTCCTGCTTGTTCAGCTCAACGCCCAGCTTGACCTCGGGCACGCCGAAGATCTTGGCCAGCAGCTTACCGCCGCCAACCACTTCCCAGGGATACTCCAGCATGATGCGATGGTCGGAAGTGACATAGGGTTCGCACTCGGCGCCGTTGATGATGACGGCGTCAACCTTGCCCAGACCGGAAGAGATCTTGACAGAGGTGGGGAAGGTAGCACCGCCGTGACCGACGATACCGGCCTCGCGGACGGCAGCCACGATCTCTTCAGAGGTCATGGAGTCGATGTCCAGAGGCTTGATGGAGGGATCCTTCTCGTCCTTGAAATCGTTTTCAATGACGATGCTCATGATGTTGGTGCCGAAGGAGAAGGGGCGGGGCTCCACAGCCACAACCGTACCGGAGACGGAGGCGTGGATGGGAGCGCAAACGGGGGCCTGAGAGTCAGCGATTTTCTGTCCCAGATAGACGTGGTCGCCTACCTTGACAAGGGGCTCACAGGGTCGGCCAATGTGCATAGACATGGGCAGAACCACCTGTGCGGGAGCCGGTAACAGCTCGATCGCCTTGCCGGAGGTAGCACTCTTCTTATCGTCGGGATGAATACCGCCTTTGAAAGTAAATGCCATAGTCTCACCTCACTTAATGATTAACACATCCATTATACTCACGAAGGGCAAAAATCTCAATATATAAAACGAAAAAATTGACGGATATTTTTATTCTTTCTTATAAGTTGTTGACAAATGTTGAAATGCCTGCCGGGCATGGGCAAGAAACAGTTGCAAGTTCCCGGAAAATACTGTAAAATCATAAGACGTGTATCCAAACCGAAAGGAGCCCCTCTCATATGTCTATGGTAAAAACCTTTCTTTCTTACTACAAACCCCACTGGAAGCTGTTCAGCATCGATATGCTGTGCGCCTTTCTGGTGGCCTGCTGCGATCTGGTCTATCCGCTGATCGCCGAGGATATCATCAGCGACTACGTCCCCAACCGCAATCTGCGGATGGTCATCGTGTGGGCGGTGGTCATGCTGCTGATCTATGTGGCCAAGTGCTTCCTCAACTTCGTGGTGCAGTACTGGGGCCACATCGTGGGCGTCCGGATGCAGGGCGATATGCGCCGGGATATGTTCCGCCACCTGCAGAAGCTGCCCTTCTCCTTCTTTGACGAAAACAAGACCGGTACCCTCATGTCCCGCATGATCAACGACCTGCAGGAAGTGTCGGAACTGGCCCACCACGGCCCGGAAAACGTCTTTCTGGCAGCCGTTATGCTCATCGGCTCCTTTGTGCTGCTGGGCCGCATCGACATCTGGCTGGCGGTCATCGCCTTCTCTCTGGTGCCGCTGATGCTGCTGTTCTCCTGGCGTGCCCGCAAGATGATGCGGGACGCCTTTTCCAAGGCCCGCGTGGAGACCGGTGAGGTCAACGCCAACGTGGAGACCGCCATCGCCGGTATGCGTGTGTCCCGCGCCTATACCGCCGCCGATCACGAGGTCAGCAAGTTCCTCACCGCCAACGCCCGGCTGATCAAGGCCCGGGAAAAGTCCTATTACGCCATGGGTTATTTCAACTCGGGCACCGGCCTGTTCACCGACCTGATGTATCTGGTGGGTCTGGTGGCCGGCGGTCTGTTCTTCTACTTCGGCCGCATCAACGGCGGCGAGTTCACCGCCTATCTTCTGTTCATCAACAACTTCCTGAAACCCATCAACCGCATCATTTCCTTCTTCGAGCAGTTCATCAACGGCATGACCGGCTTCAAACGCTTCCAGGACATCATGTCCCAGCAGCCCGAGTCCGATGAACCGGGCGCTGTAAAGCCGGAGCGCTTGGCAGGCAATATCCGCTTTGAAAACATCAGTTTCCGCTACCGCAACAGCGATGCCGCCGACAGCGAAGCCCGTGTCATCGACAACCTGAACCTGCAGGTCAAGCAGGGCGAGACCCTGGCGCTGGTGGGTCCCTCGGGCGGCGGCAAGACCACCCTCTGCCACCTGATCCCCCGGTTCTACGAGCCTGATGCCGGCGTCATTTCCATCGACGGCATGGACGTCCGTTCCATCGACCGCATGGCCCTGCGCCGCAACATCGGCATGGTGGCACAGGAGGTGTTCCTCTTCAACGGCACCATCAAGGAAAACATCGCCTACGGCGATCTGGACGCCTCCGACGAGGCCATCATGGAGGCGGCGAAGAAGGCCAGCATCCACGACTACATCATGACGCTGGAAAACGGCTACGACACCCAGGTGGGTGAGCGCGGCGTCAAGCTCTCCGGCGGCCAGAAGC
>JAFYPP010000022.1 GCA_017559995.1 Clostridia bacterium
CCTCCGGTGACGACAAGATCGGCGCCCTGATCGCTGAGGCCATGGAGAAGGTCTCCGCCGACGGCGTCATCACCGTGGAAGTGTCCAAGACCGCCGAGACCTTCACCGAGGTGGTGGAAGGTATGCAGTTTGACCGTGGCTATATCACCCCCTATATGGTCACCGATACCGAGAAGATGGAGGCCGTCCTGGATGACGCCCTCATCCTGATCACCGACAAGAAGATCTCCTCCATCCAGGAGCTGCTGCCCCTGCTGGAGCAGGTGGTCCAGACCGGCAAGAAGCTGCTCATCATCGCTGAGGATGTGGAGGGCGACGCCCTGTCCACCCTGATCGTCAACCGTCTGCGCGGCACCCTGAACGTGGTGTGCGTCAAGGCCCCCGGCTTCGGCGACCGCCGCAAGGAGATGCTGAAGGATATCGCCATCCTGACCGGCGGTACCGTTGTCACCTCCGAGCTGGGCTATGAACTGAAGGACGCCGATATGTTCATGCTGGGCCGTGCCTCCCAGGTCAAGATCTCCAAGGAGCACACCATCATCGTCGGCGGTATGGGCGACACCGGCGCCATCAAGAACCGCGTCCAGGAGATCCGCAACGAGATCGCCGTTTCCACCTCCGACTTCGACCGTGAGAAGCTGCAGGAGCGTCTGGCCAAGCTGGCCGGCGGTGTTGCCGTCATCAAGGTCGGTGCCGCTACCGAGGTCGAGATGAAGGAGAAGAAGCTGCGCATCGAGGACGCGCTGAACGCCACCCGCGCCGCCGTTGAGGAAGGCATCGTTGCCGGCGGCGGTACCGCCTATGTCAACGCCATCGCCGCCGTTGCCAAGGAAGTTTCCAAGGTGGAAGGCGACGAAAAGACCGGCGTCCGCATCGTCATGAAGGCTCTGGAGGAGCCCGTCAAGCAGATCGCCGCCAACGCCGGCATCGACGGCAGCATCGTGCTGGAGCGCATCAAGAACTCCCGCAAGGTGGGCTACGGCTTCGACGCCTACAAGGAGACCTACTGCGACATGATCAAGTGCGGCATCGTGGATCCCACCAAGGTGACCCGTACCGCTCTGCAGAACGCCGCCTCCATCGCTTCCATGGTTCTGACCACCGAGTCTGTGGTGGCCGACAAGAAGGAGCCCGTGGCTCCCGCCGCTCCCGGTATGGACGGCGGCATGGGCGGTATGTATTAAGCCGAACAAACCAAGCCATGACCAAGAGCACCCCATTCCGGGGTGCTCTTTTTGTTGACAGCGACTGCCCTATCCTGTAAAATCGTGGTAGAAACCACCACCTTCAAGGAGGCTGACCATATGAAACGACAGGATTACATCAGCTGGGACGAATACTTCATGGGCATCGCCATGCTGGCGGCCAAGCGCAGCAAGGACCCCAGCACCCAGGTGGGCGCCTGCATCGTGTCCCCCGACAATATTATCATCTCCACCGGCTACAACGGCATGCCCAAGGGCTGCTCCGACGACGAGTTCCCCTGGGGCCGTGAGGGCGAAGAGACCAAGTACCCCTTCGTGGTCCACGCCGAGCTGAACGCCATCCTCAACGCCAACGGCCGTGATCTGCGGGGCAGCCGCATCTACGTGTCCCTGTTCCCCTGCAACGAGTGCGCCAAGGCCATCATCCAGAGCGGCATCCGCGAGATCCGCTATCTGTCGGACAAGTACGCCGACACCCCCTCCACCGTCGCCTCCAAGCGTATGCTCAACGCCGCCGGCGTCAAGCTGACCCAGCTGCAGCCCCAGGTGGATACCCTGACCCTGGACTTCCGGGTAAAATAACGCAAAAAAGAAAAGCACCCGAACGGGTGCTTTTTTCTCGATTTATGACCACAGGATGCTCCAGATGGTGAAGTCGGCCTTTTTCATGGGGGAAAATCCGGTGCCGGGATAGATCTCGTCAAAGACCTGCACCGCCATGCGGCCGTCCCGGCTGTTCAGGTAGCGGGCGTACCAGCTCTGCAGTTTTTCATAGGCCTCCAGGGTCTTTTCCACCCGGCGGCCGGCCTTTTCCAGCGCCCAGGGGCGGATGCCCAGGCTGCCCAGGATCTGGGTGTCCCACACCGGCAGAGAGGGGTCGATGGTGGCGGCCAGTTTGGAGGCCGAAGCGGGATCCAGCAGGCCGAACTGGCTGTACAGATCCAGCAGCGCCTGTTCAAAGGATACCCGTCTGCCCTTGTGATCCTCCAGCCAGCGGGTGCAGAAGCGGCAGAAGTCCCGGTCCTTGTCCCGCAGTTTGAAATGGTTGAGCCATGCCCGGCGGAAATGCCGGTCCTCGGAGATATCCCGGGTGTCCATGGCGTGCAGCAGCCATGCGTATTGCTCCACCCGTCGGTGGACGGTCAGCAGGGCCTCTTTGGCCTCGGTAACGTCGATCTGCGCCAGCACGGCAGGCACCTCCCTTTTCAGAATATTTCTTATTATACGGGATATGGAGAAAGATGTCAAACGCTCCCTGCTGTACAAAAATTTTCACCGCTGTTTTGCAAATTTTGTGC
Organism: Clostridia bacterium; assembly: GCA_017559995.1. Taxonomy (GTDB): domain Bacteria; phylum Bacillota; class Clostridia; order Oscillospirales; family Butyricicoccaceae; genus UBA4644. The sequence continues at coordinate 2,504 of JAFYPP010000022.1, forward strand.
TGATTTTTTCCTCCGTTTTTCTTGACGGTATCCACTGCCCATTGTATAATATAACAGATGTAAACCTATACCGTTTTCCCGTCTTGTCCATCGGTTTTTTTCATGCCAAAAGGAGTATTTTATGACCGACCTGAACATGATCAACATGACTCCCGAACAGCAGAGCGATCTTCCTCTGGGAAGTATTGCTTCTTTTGACAATTCCAAATTTTTGACCCTTCCCGGCTTTTGCGATGTGCATGTGCATTTTCGTGAGCCGGGTTTTTGCTACAAAGAGGACATGGAGACCGGCTCCAAAGCGGCTGCCGCCGGCGGTTATACCGCCGTGTGCACCATGCCCAACCTGAATCCCGTGCCCGACAGCGCGCCGCATCTGGCGGTGCAGCTGGAGGCCATCCGGGACAAGGCCTGCATCCACGTGTACCCTTACGGCGCCATCACGGTGGCCGAGCTGGGTCAGGAGATGGCCGATCTGGAGGCCATGGCACCGGATGTCATCGCCTTCTCCGACGACGGCAAGGGCGTCCAGTCGGAGGACATGATGCGGCAGGCCATGATCCGGGCAAAAAAACTGGGCAAAATGATCGTGGCCCACTGCGAGGTCAACGACCTGCTGGAGGGCGGTTACATCCACAAGGGTGAATACGCCGCAAACAACGGTCACCGGGGCATCTGCTCGGAGAGCGAATGGCAGCAGATCGCCCGTGACATCGAACTGGTGAAGGAGACCGGCTGCAGCTATCACGTGTGCCACATCTCCACCAAGGAAAGCGTGGACATCATCCGCCGGGCCAAGGCGGAAGGCGTGGACATCACCTGTGAGGTGGGCCCCCACTATCTGGTGCTGGACGACAGCATGCTGCAGGAGGAAGGCCGCTTCAAAATGAATCCGCCCCTCCGTGCCGCCGCCGACCGCGAGGCTCTGCTGGAAGGTCTGCTGGACGGCACCATCGATATGATCGCCACCGACCACGCCCCTCACTCGGCAGAGGAAAAGAGCAAGGGTCTGGAGAAGAGCGCCTTCGGCATCGTAGGTCTGGAGACCGCCTTCCCCATCCTGTATACCCATCTGGTGAAGCCCGGTGTCATGACGCCGGAGACCCTGATGGACCGCATGGTCTACGCCCCCCGCAAGCGCTTCGGCATCCCCCTGGATGAAGGTGACTACAGCGTCTGGGACATGAGCGCCGAATACGAGATCGACCCGGGGACCTTTGTTTCCAAGGGTCACGCCACCCCCTTCGCGGGATGGAAGGTCTTTGGCAAATGCGTCAAGACCGTATGCGGCGGAAAGACCGTTTTTGAAGCGAAATAATTGTGAATAATAATTTTGAAAATAAAGAGATAGGAAGTGTTTTTTCATGGCGAAAAGAACCGATCTGAAGAAAATTATGATCATCGGCTCCGGCCCCATCGTCATCGGTCAGGCGGCCGAGTTTGACTATGCCGGCACCCAGGCCTGTCTGGCCCTGAAGGAAGAGGGTTACGAGGTCGTTCTGGTGAACTCCAACCCCGCTACCATCATGACCGACACCACCATTGCCGACAAGGTCTATATGGAGCCTCTGACGCTGGAGTACGTGGCCAAGATCATCCGCTACGAGCGTCCCGACGCCATCCTGCCCGGTATCGGCGGCCAGACCGGCCTGAACCTGGCGATGGAGCTGGAGAAGAAGGGCGTTCTGAAGGAGTGCCACGTGGAACTGCTGGGCACCTCCAGCGCCTCCATCGAGCGCGCCGAGGACCGTGAGATGTTCAAGGAGCTGTGCCAGTCCATCGGCGAGCCCGTCATCCCCTCCGAGATCACTTACAGCCTGGAGCAGGCCCGTGAGGCCGCTGCCCGCATCGGCTATCCCGTGGTCCTGCGTCCCGCCTTCACCCTGGGCGGCACCGGCGGCGGCTTTGCCTACAGCGAGGAAGAGCTGATGGAGATCGGTATCAACGCCTTTAACCTGTCCCCCGTCCATCAGGTCCTGATCGAAAAGTCCGTCAAGGGCTACAAGGAGATCGAGTTCGAGGTCATGCGCGACGGCGCCGACCACGCCATCACCATCTGCGGCATGGAGAACGTGGACCCCGTCGGCGTCCACACCGGTGACTCCATCGTCGTGGCTCCCATCATGACCCTGAGCCGCGAGGACGAAAAGATGCTCAACGACAGCGCCATCAAGCTGATCCGTGAGCTGAAGATCG
>JAFYPP010000023.1 GCA_017559995.1 Clostridia bacterium
CGGGAGCCAAACTCCAGCACGGCGCGGCCTTCGGCGGCACGGACCATGCGGCTGGCCTTGGTGGCGATCAGACTCTGGTGATTGATGGTCAGCAGGATCATGGTCTCGATGAATTGCGCCTGGATGATGGGACCACGCACAGTGACGATGGGCTCGCCGGGGAAGATGATCTCGCCTTCGGGAATGGCCCAAACGTCGCACTGGAACTTAAAATTGCGCAGATAATCCAAAAACTTGGGCGAGAAGCAGCCACGGCCCTCCAGATAGGCGATGTCCTCGTCGGTGAACTTGAGGTTCTTCAGGTACTCCACCATCTGCTCCACGCCGGCCATAATGGCGTAGCCGCCACCGTCGGGTACCTTGCGGAAAAACATATCAAAATATGCGATGGTGTCCGCCATACCGTTTTCCAGATAACCGTTGGCCATGGTCAGCTGGTAGAAGTCGGTGAGCATCGTCAGGTTTTTGTCCATTTTCATGTGCCTCCTGCCTGCGAAAACACTGGTTTTCGCTTCATTTTGACGCTTTTTGGTGTTTTTCAGAGGGCATACCTCTTTAGTATGTATTATAACAGGAAAAAGTAAAAAAGCAACGAAAAAACATGGGTGGAAGGAATGGACAAACCCCTTGCGTTTTGGTATGATAAAGTGTAAGAACTTTTTCGCGTCATACGCGTTTTCCAGGAGGTTTTCCCATGAATTTTTGCAGTACCAGAAACCGTGACCTGCGTGTCACTTCCGCCCAGGCCATCCTGCAGGGTCTTTCCGAGGACGGCGGCCTGTTCCTCCCCACCCAGCTGCCCGCTTTTTCCGCGCAGCAGATCGAGGAGATGGCCGGTCAGGACTACCGTCAGGTAGCCGCCACCGTGCTGGGCGCTTTTCTGCCTGATTATACCGCCGACGAGATCGTCGGTTTTGTGAACGACGCCTACGGCAAGCAGTTCACCGCCGCCGACGTGGCCCCTGTGAAGGCCATCCAGCCCGGTGTTTACAGCCTGGAGCTGTGGCACGGCCCCACCTGCGCCTTTAAGGATTTCGCCCTGCAGATGCTGCCCCGTCTGCTGCCTGCCGCCGCCAAAAAGTGCGGCTCCGACAAGACGGTGGCCATTCTGGTGGCCACCTCCGGCGACACCGGCAAGGCCGCTCTGGAAGGCTTCGCCGACGTAGAGGGCACCCGTATCTGCGTGTTCTATCCCCACGGCGGCACTTCTGAAATGCAGCGCCTGCAGATGGTCACCCAGACCGGCGGCAACGTCAACGTGTTTGCCGTCAAGGGCAATTTTGACGACACCCAGAACGGCGTGAAGGCCATCTTCACCGATACCAGCGTTGCCAAAGAGCTGGAGGATCGCGGCGTGATGCTGTCCTCCGCCAACTCCATCAACTGGGGCCGTCTGGCTCCCCAGATCGCCTATTATTACTGGGCCTATGCCCAGCTGCTCAAGCAGGGCAAGATCAAGATGGGCGACAAGATCAACTTCTCGGTGCCCACCGGCAACTTCGGCGACATTCTGGCCGGCTATCTGGCCAAAAAGTCCGGCCTGCCCGTGGACAAGCTGATCTGCGCTTCCAACGAGAACAACGTACTCACCGATTTCCTCAAGACCGGCGTGTACGACCGCAACCGCAAGTTCCACCTCACCGACTCCCCCAGCATGGATATCCTCATCTCCTCCAATCTGGAGCGTCTGCTGTATATGATCACCGACGGCAACGACATCGTGGTGCGCAACTGGATGGAGCAGCTGAAAAAGACCGGCAAGTACGACGTTGGCCCCAATGTGCTGGCCAAGCTGAAGGAAGAGGGCTTCGTGGGCTACTGGTGCAACGATGAGCGCACCGAGATCACCGTCCACGACACCTGGTTCGCCAAGGGCTATCTGTGCGACACCCATACCGGCGTGGCTGTGGACGCTCTGGAACAGTACACCAAGGAGACCGGCGACCAGACCCCCTGCGTGGTGGTATCCACCGCCTCCCCCTTCAAGTTCGCCCCCGCCATCCTGCCCGCCATGGACCTGGACTTCCAGGGTACCGACTTCCAGATGCTGGAGGCCATGGAGATCGTTTCCTGTATGCCCGCCCCCAAGGCCCTCACCGGCCTGAAGAACAAGGAAGTCCGCTTCGACAAGGTCATCGAAAAGGATGCCATGAAGCAGGAAGTACTGGACTGGCTGAAGTAATCCGCCCTCTGTGTAAAGGAGGTCCCTTTATGAAATCTATCGTTTTTCTCTGTGACGGCATGGCCGACTACCCGGTAGAGGCCCTGGGCGGCAAGACGCCGCTGGATCTTTCCCGTCACCCCAATATGGACAAGATCGCCCAGAGCGGTCTGTTCGGTCTGGCCCGCACCGTTCCCGAAGGCCAGAAACCCGGCTCGGACAACGCCAACCTGTCGGTGTTCGGCTACGACCCGCTGGTGTATTACACCGGCCGTTCTCCTCTGGAGGCCGTCAACATGGGCATTGAGCTGGCCCAGGAGGACGTGGCCTACCGCTGCAACACGGTGACCCTGTCCGGCTCGGACAACCTCGAGGATTGCGTCATGGCCGACTACAGCGCCGGCGAGATCACCTCGGAGGAGTCCCGCCAGCTCATTGAGGCCATGGACAAGCTGTTCCGCACCGAAACCTGTGAGCTGTACCCCGGTGTCAGCTACCGTCATTGTCTGGTGCTGCGGGACGCCGATACCGGTGCCCAGTGCACGCCTCCCCACGACATCTCCGGCAAGCCGGTGAAAGACCGTCTGCCCAAGGGCGTCAACAGCGAGCTGCTGCTGGACATGATGAAGCGCTCCTACGAGGTGCTGAAGGATCATCCCGTCAACCAGAAGCGTGTCGCCGCGGGCAAAAACCCTGCCAACTGCCTGTGGTTCTGGGGCGAAGGCCGCAAGCCGGCGCTGACCCCCTTCGCCGAAAAGTTCGGCGTGACCAAGGGCGGCGTCATCTCCGCCGTGGATCTCATCCGCGGCATCGGCCGCTGTGCCGAGCTGGAGGTGTTGCCGGTGGACGGCGTGATCACCGGTACCTTTGAGACCGATTTTGACGCCAAGACCCGTGCCGCCATCCGCGCCTTTGAAGAGGGCCATCAGTTCGTTTATCTCCACATGGAAGGCCCCGACGAGTGCGGCCATCACGGCCAGATCGCCGAAAAGGTCACCTGCATCGAGGATATCGACCGCAAGGTCATCGGCCCGGTGCTGGAATATCTGGAGAACTGCGGCGAGGATTATGCCGTGCTGGTGATGCCCGACCACCCCACTCCCCTGTGCCTCAAGACCCACGTCAGCGACCCGGTGCCTTTTGCCCTGTTTTCCAGCAAGTACCCCATGGACAACGGCGACGTGGTATTCAACGAGCATAACGCCCGGGCCACCGGCCTGTTCGTGCCCCGTGGCTGCGACCTGATGGAAAAACTGCTGGGATAAGGAGTTTTACTTATGGAAATGATCGAATGCGGCAAAGTCCTCAACACCCACGGCGTCCGTGGCGAGATCAAGGTAGACAACTACTGCGACGAGGGCTTTTATAAAAAAATCAAGACCATCTTTGTGGGTGGCACCGAGTACAGGATCAAGTCCGCCCGGGATCACGGCGCTTTTGTGCTGCTGACGCTGGAAGGCATCGAGAACATTGATCAGGCCATGCTGCTGAAGGCCAAGACCATCACTGCCCGCCGCGCCGACCTCAAGCTGAAAAAGGGCGAGTACCTGTATCAGGATCTGTTCGGCTTTGACGTGTACGATCTGCGGAAGGATGCCATCATCGGCCAGCTGAAGGATGTTCTGGAGCGCCCCGCCTCCATGGTGTACGTCATCGACTGCGACGGTCAGGAGATCATGATCCCTGCCGTGGAGCCCTTCCACCAGGGCGTGGATCTGGACAAAAAGGTGCTGACCCTGCGCACCATCGAAGGGATGCTGCCCGATGAGAATTGATATTCTGACCCTGTTTCCCGAGATGGTGGATCATGCCCTCAGCGAGAGCATCATCGGCCGTGGCCGGGAAGCCGGTTTGATCGATATCCGCTGCCACCACATCCGGGACTATGCTACCGACAAGCGCCGCCGCACCGACGATTACCCCTACGGCGGTGGACAGGGCATGGTGATGCAGTGCGAGCCTCTGGCCCGCTGTCTGGAGGACGTACAGGAGGGCAAAAAGGTGCACACCATCCTGATGAGCCCCGCCGGCGCCCGGTTTGACCAGGCAAAGGCCCGGGAACTGCTGTCCCGGGAACACGTGATTTTGGTGTGCGGCCATTACGAAGGCGTCGACCGCCGTTTTGTGGACGCCTGTATCGACGAGGAATTGTCCATCGGTGACTTTGTACTCACCGGCGGCGAGTTGGCCGCCATGGTGATCACCGACGCCGTGTGCCGCATGGTGCCCGGCGTGCTGGCCGAAACCGCCAGTTTCGAGGACGAAAGCCACTGGAGCGGCGTGCTGGAATATCCCCAGTACACCCGTCCCGAGGTGTGGCGTGATATGCCCGTACCCCAGGTGCTGCTGTCCGGCAATCACGAAAACATCCAGAAATGGCGCCGCCTGCAGGCGCTGTATCTCACCCGTGAACGCCGCCCCGACCTGTTCGAGCAGCTGACTCTGGACAAAAAGGAAAAAAAGCTGCTGGCCGTTCTGGATGCCGCGCTGGCTGACGAAGACCTGCAAAAGTTACTGTAACAAGATCGAAAGCACCCGTATGACGACGGTCATACGGGTGCTTTTTTGCGTAAACAGAAAGCAAGGCGGCCCGAAGGCCGCCTTGCTCGATCCATACATTATTTTGCGCTGCGCCACAGGAAGGTGACGATCTGTGCGCGGGTGCACTGGACGTCGGGGGTGAAAGTGGTTTCGGTGGTACCTGTGGTAACACCGGCTTCCACGGCCCACAGGACGGCCTCGTAGTAGTAGGCGCCTTCAGCCACGTCTGCAAAGCGCATCTCGATGCCTTCAGCGGTGGGATAACCGGCCGCACGCCACAGGAGAGTGGCGATCTGTGCGCGGGTGCACTCCATGTCGGGAGCGAACTCGGTTTCAGAAATACCGGTGGTGAGGCCCTTTTCCACGGCCCACAGGACGGCCTCGTAGTAGTAGGCATCTTCGGCCACATCCTCGAAGCGCATCATGCTGCTCTCGGGAGCGGGAGAACCGGCCGCACGCCACAGGAGGGTGATGGCCTGTGCACGGGTGCAATACGCATCGGGCAGGAAGTAATCGCCTTCCACGCCGGCGGCAATGCCGTTATTCGCGGCCCAACGGACGGCCTCGGCATAATAAGCGTCGGCGGGAACGTCCGCGAAGTTCTTCTGGTTGGCAATGTCCTCCAGGAAGGTGACCGCAACGGAGACCTTGGATGCGGGCATCGTGAAGGTGTACTTGCCATCCTCCTCTACGTACGGAATCTCATTGCCCTCCTGATCGGTGATGACCAGCTTCTCCAGCACATAGCCCTGTTCCGGCTTGATGGTCAGGGTAACGGTATCATCCTTGGAAGCTCGATCCATGTCGCTCTCGATCTTGCCGTTGGTGCTGTCAGTGACATCGACCGGGTAGGCAGGTACGCTGGCAGAGCCGCCGGAAGAGGCCTTGACGATGCTCCAGGTCTTCTCCACGGTGCCGGTGAAGTTGCCGGTACCGGTGACGGTCAGGGTGTAAGTGCCGACCTCAGCGGCAGTGTTGCCTGCCACGGTGTAGGTGACGGTCAGGCCATCGATCTTAACAGAGGTGACGGTCTTGGTCTGCTCGCTGCCGTTGTAGGTCAGGGTCTTGCCCAGGGTGACGGTAGCGCCGGCGATGTCCTTCTTTGCGATGGTCACGGTGACG
>JAFYPP010000024.1 GCA_017559995.1 Clostridia bacterium
GATGTAAATCTGAGAAGCGCTGTCTCCATCGCCCGACGACTGCAGGATCCCTTGGCCGAGTTGGTGAAGATTGACCCCAAAGCCATCGGAGTGGGTCAGTATCAGCACGATATGCCCCAGGCCCGCCTGACCGAGACACTGGACGGAGTGGTGGAGGACTGCGTCAACGCCGTGGGCGTGGACCTGAACACCGCCTCTCCCGCCCTGTTGAGCCATATTTCCGGCCTGTCCTCCACCGTCTGCAAGAACATCGTGGCCTTCCGTGAGGAAAACGGCAGCTTCGAGTCCCGTGCCCAGCTGAAGAAGGTGCCCAAGCTGGGCCCCAAGGCCTTTGAGCAGTGTGCCGGCTTCCTCCGCGTTCCCGGCGGCAAAGAGCCGCTGGACAACACCGCCGTCCACCCCGAGTCCTACAAGGCCGCCAAGGCCCTGCTCAAACATTTGAACGTCCTGCCCGGCGACCCGGCACTGGAGGAAAAGGCCAAGTCCGCCGACCTGTCCGCTCTGGCAAAGGAGCTGGAGGTGGGCGAGCCCACCCTGCGGGACATCCTCAAGGAACTTGCCAAGCCCGGCCGTGACCCCCGTGACGAGCTGCCCCCGCCCCTGCTGCGAGAGGACGTGCTGGACATGAAGGACCTGAAGGAGGGCATGACCCTTCAGGGCACCGTGCGCAATGTCATCGACTTCGGCGCCTTCGTGGATATCGGCGTCCATCAGGACGGTCTGGTCCATGTATCCCAGATCAGCAGCAAGTTCATCAAGCACCCCTCCGAGCTCCTCAAGGTGGGTGACGTGGTCACCGTAAAGGTTCTGGGCGTGGATCTCAAGAAAAAGCGCATCAGCCTCACTATGAAGGGCATCAAATAAAACAAAAAGCCTGCCTAATGGCGGGGATCCGTAAAACAGTTTCAGTCCCGGCAGGATTATCTGCCGGGACTGTTCTTGTCTCGCTCACATTGACGTGATAGAATATATCTAACAATTAGGCAAACTCGAATTTGTCTAATAGATTCACGATAGAAATTTTCACACTTTTACGATATAATAACTGTAAGATAAATTTGAACAGGTCGAACAGTTAGTGCTGGATATTTTCGCTTTACGGCAGAGGCAGTATATGTTAAAATTGAATTACCGAAATTTAAGAAATAATATAATCGGATAGGAGATTACAATGGGAAAAAACTATAGCTTCAAGCCTTTTATTCTTAAGTAATAGTTGTAGAGACGAATAACCATAGATTTTCAGAAGGGGTGGTTTTGCTATCCCTTAGGTTGGTGTTGTCTTTACAGCTATTTTTGTTTGTATTGATAACACCTAGACTCAGGTCACAGGTGTGCTTTGCATTGCAAAGAAACAAATACCTGTGACTTTTTATTTTGGAGGAAATCTTATGTTTAAGGGAATAAAATTTTTTATGAAGCATGGATGGAAATATGATAAATGTTATATTATCTGGAGAGTTTTGTATCAGTTTGTAAATTCATTGATACCGATTGTAGCAACGCTTATGCCAAAGTATATTATTGATGAATTAATGGGCGAGTGTGATGTTTATCGGTTGATCTTCTATGTTGGTATTTTGGCAGGATATACGTTAATTGCTACTATGTTGTCCAATTATTTCAGCTGGGATGGATTTTCAAGGCGCTGCAAAGTATCTGCTGAATTTGACAGTGATTTGCATAGTCGATTATCAGAAGCTGATTTTGAACGTTTGGAAGATCCGGCATTTTTGGATATGCAGGAAAAAGCAAAGAAATTTCTGTATTGTGATTGGCATGGCTTTGGTTATTTGCTGGATTGTGCGATGAATATTATCGGCCAATTATTTACGCTGGTCGGTATTTCTGCAATTATTGTGACGCTTGATTGGAAGATTATAATCCTGTTTGCTGTGTGTGTGATAATTGGTGCGAAAATTGAAGGAAATGCGAAGAAAAAAGCCATGGCACTGTCTCAGGAAATTATTGCAGACCAGAGAGGGTGGATGTACTATGCAGGTCTTTTCGATGATTTTGCTTATGGTAAAGAAATCCGATTGAATTCAATGGGGAAATGGTTGCTTGCAAGAGAACGGGAGTATTTTGTCAGAGTAAATGGAAATCTGAAACGACAGAATAATTTCTTTATAAATGCAGGAAATTGGGGAGCGTTTTTTGCTTTTTGCCAGCAGCTAATAGCTTATGGCTATTTGATACTGAAAGCTGTAAAAGGAATGATTTCAATTGGTTCATTTACCATGTATATTGGAGCAGTTACCTCTTTTTCAGCAGCCTTTAAAAGCGTGTTGGGTAGCTTAATGGAAATTCGTGCATATGATATGTATTATGACAATTTGGACGAATATCTCTCGATTCCTAAGAAATTAAGAGAAGGAGTACAAAAACAGTTACATTCCGGAGGGCACACTATTGAATTTCAGGACGTAAGTTTTCAATATCCGGGCAGTGATAAGTATGCTCTTAAGAATGTTAGTATTACCATCAAAAGTGGGCAGAAACTATCTATTGTAGGAGAAAATGGAGCCGGCAAAACAACTTTTGTTAAGCTGCTGACCCGGTTATATGAACCAACAACGGGAAAAATATTGATGGATGGTGTAGACATTCGCAATATTGATTATGAGAAATATATGTCAATTTTTTCGACGGTATTTCAAGACTATAAGTTATTTTCATTTTCCATAAAAGAAAATGTGGCATTGGCATTGCCAATAGATGAGGAAAAAGTAAATAGGGTATTAAATTATGTTGGTTTTGGAGAGAAATTACAGAAACTGCCCAAAGGAATGGAAACTGCTATATTTAAGAATTTTGATGAAACCGGATTTGAACCTTCCGGTGGAGAAGGTCAGAAAATCGCCTTGGCAAGAGCATTGTATAAGAACGCGCCGATTGTGATACTAGACGAGCCTACCGCAGCATTGGATCCGAGGGCAGAGTATGAAATGTATCAGCAGTTTAACGACATGGTAAAGGGGAAAACGGCTGTGTACATTTCTCATAGACTTTCCAGCACAAAGTTTTGTGATGTAATAGCAGTTTTTAACAGTGGAGAAATTGTGGAATATGGTTCGCATGAGGAGCTGTTAAATAAAAAAGGGCTTTATAACGAACTTTTTAACATGCAGGCTCAATTTTATGTGTAAGCTCTGATGATTAGTTGAGGAATGTGCAAGGCGGCAATCCTTGCGATTCGCCAATTAACCAAATTCCAATTTATCTAACAGATAAAGGGCGCACTTCTATACACCGTTCGGTGTCGTGCACAATTTGGCGTTTTGTACCGCACCAAAGCCTCCCCTGTGTAAGGGGAGGTGTCCCGCAGGGGCGGAGGGGTTGTCAATCCCTCAGTCAGCTTCGCTGACAGCTCCCTTTGCACAAGGGAGCCTTTCCTGATCCGATACACAACAGAAAAAACCGACCTACGATCGTAATTATAGGTCGGTTTAACTGTTTTACGAACGCCCTCCTAACGGCAGGCTTTTCTTTTTTACAGTGTGATTTCGTGGCAGAGGTCGGTCTCGAACCACTTGCGGACGTTTTCCACGCCCTCGGTCTGGCCCAGTACCCACATCAGCTTGGTGAAGGCGGCCTCCGACGTCATGTCGTGGGCCGAGATGACACCCTTCTCCAGCGCCCGCAGGCCCACCTCATACTTGGACAGGTCGCTCTTCTCATACAGGCACTGGCTGGCCACCACCACCGGGATGTCGGCCTCCCGCAGCATTTCCAGCTTACCGTACAGATCCCGGTTGACATAATGCAGGCCACCGGCGCCAAAGGCCTCGATGAGCACGCCTTTGTACTTGGCCTGGATCAGCAGGTCAAAGATGGCAGGGTCGATGCCGGGGGTCAGCTTGAGCAGCATCACGTGGGTCTCCAGAGCGTCCTGCAGCCGGAACTTGCCCCGCAGTGTGGGCAGCAGTTCCTCCCGGACCTCCAGACCGGAACCGGCCACCCGGGCGATCTCGGGATAATTGATGGACTCAAAGGCGTTGAACCCGGAGGTGCGCACCTTCACGCCGCGGCAGCCCAGCATGACCTTGCGGTCAAAGGCCAGAAACACGCCCGGCTTGCCGCTCATGGCCATGGCCACCGCGCAGCGGATGTTGTCGGTGGCGTCGGTGAGGGGGTGCACAAAGGGCAGCTGGCTGCCGGTAAACACCACCGGCACGGGAATATTGGACAGCATATAGCTCAGCGCCGAGGCGGTATAGGCCATGGTGTCGGTGCCGTGGGTCACCACGATGCCGTCGTAATTGGGCCAGGCGGCTGCCACCTCCCGGGCGATGATCTGCCACTCCTCCGGCTGGATGTTGGAGGAGTCCAGGGCCAGAATGTCCCGGCAGTCGATGTGACAGTTGGGCAGGCTGTGCAGGCTGCCGTTGACGATATCCGCCGCCGTCAGTTCGGGCGCCAGACCGTTTTCGGTAGCATCGGAGGCGATGGTACCGCCGGTGGCCAAAATCAATATTCTTTGCATGGAGCATCCTCCTTCAAGATCTCAAGGTTGCGGCGCAGGGGCTGTACCCCACGCCAGGTAAAGGCCCGTCCGGCAAACTGCCGGCGAAAGGCCCGGTCGGACAGCCGCAGCTGCTCCTCCGTAGGATCGGGCAGCGGCGTGAACTCCGGAAGAGGCGGCACGGTGCGGTTGCGGTTCTCCGGGCACGCCAGCTGGCACCGGTCGCAGCCCCAGAGCATACCGCCCCGTTTTATCAAAGCGGTCTGTTCCTCCGTCAGTTGTCCCCGCTGCTGGGTGAGAGCCGACAGGCAGCGGCTCTGGTCGACGGTTTCCCCCAAAGCGACGCCGGGGCAGGCGCGCTCGCAGGCGCCGCAGCCGCCGCAGGGAACCACCGTGCCGCCGGTTTCCGGCAGCTCGGCATCGGTGGCCAAAAACCCAAGAAATACATAACTGCCCGCGCCGGGGACCAGAAGCAGGCCGTTCCGCCCCAGTTTCCCCAAGCCCGCCAGAGCAGCGGCGTAAACCTCGGGAAAGGGCGACACATCGGCGTAAAAGTCAAACCGGCACCCGGGATACCGCTCCGCCAATTTGGCCGCCACAGGCGCCATACGGGCCTCCAGCACCCGGTGGTAGTCGGCGCCCCGGGCGTATACCGACAGCAGCCCCGGCGTCACCGTCTCCGGGCCGTAGGGAAAGGCGGCACAGATCAGCCGTTTCAGCCCGGGCGTGGTTTGCGCCGCCCGTTCCCAGGCACGCTCACCCATTCGCGGCCGCAGCCGTTCCGCCGCCACACAGCCAAAGGCGCAGGCGCCGGCGGCGGTCAATATTTTTTCCATAGCGCCCTCCCTTCCGGGGTTGCTTTTCCCCATTCCGCTGTGATAGAATACCTAATTGAGAATTGATCGAGGTGAACCAAAATGTCTACTCTGGAAAAACGCAAGTTTAACGCGGGCCCGCTGTATCTGGCAGGCGCTGCCATCTGTTGGAGCATGGCCGGTACGCTGACCAAGTTCATCCCCTGGAACGCTACCACCGTCGCCTGCCTCCGCGGTCTGATCGCCGTGATGATGCAGATGATCTATACAAAAACCTGGAAAATCAAGCTGACCCGCCCGGTGGTGCTCACCGCGCTGTGCTATTTGGGCGAGACGCTGCTGTTTACCTTTGCCAACAAAATGACCTCTGCCGGCTCCGCCATCGTGCTGCAGAACACGTCGCCCCTGTATATCATGCTGATGGGCCTCATCGTGCTCAAACAGAAGCCCTCCAAGCTGGATTGCTGCGTTGGCGCGGTCATCTTCTCGGGCATTCTGCTGTCCATGCTGGACACTATGCGGGGCGGTGAGCTTCCCGGCTCCAATCCCCTTCTGGGCAACATTCTGGCGCTGATCTCCGGCGTGTTTTATGCCGGTATCTTCTTCACCAGCCGCCTGCCCGGCGCGAACGCGCTGCAGTCGGCCATCCTTGGCAATCTGATGTATGTGTTCTTCCTGCCCGCGCTGTTCACCGATCAGGCGCTGATGCACCCCGAAACCACCGGCGTGCCGGTGTGGCAGAGCGCTCTGGCCATGCTGGTGCTGGGCACCTGTCAGCTGGGCTTGAGCTATATTTTCTTTGACAAGGGCATCCGCACCACGCCCTCGCTGCAGGCCAGCTTTATCACCATGATCGAGCCGGTACTCAGCCCCATTCTGGCGCTGATCTTCCTGGGCGAAGCCATGGGCACCCTGTCGGTCATCGGCAGCGCGCTGGTCATCGTCACCATCGTGGTGCACAACGTGCTCACCGCCCAAAAAGAGGCGAAAGCCGCCGCAGGCGCTTAACCTTCGAGAGATTTGCCCCACCCTTCCGGGTGGGGCTTTTTTCATTTCCGTTTGCCGCGGACAGGCTTCTTTTCGTTGGATCTTACCGGCTTGCCGGGTCTTTCCGGGGCTTTTGCCGGTTTTGCGGGCTTTTCTGCCCGCTTATCGCCCTTTATGGGACGTTTTTCGGCGCCCTGCGCCTTTTTGCGCTCCCGGCGGTCACGCTCCTCGGCGGGGATGTAGGGCTTCTTCTCCGGCGGCACCAGACAGTGCTTGTTCCAGCCGATGAGATCTTCCCGGCCCGCCAGCGTCAGGGCCTTGCGCACCAGCGCGTGGTTCTTGGGGTTGCCCGACTGCAGCAGCGCCCGCTGCATGGCCTTGTCCTCGGGATCACGGGCCACAAAGACCTCGCTCATGTCACGGGGATCCAGGCCGGTGTAATACATGGCGGTGGACAGGGTGCCGGGGGTGGGATAGAAGTCCTGCACCTGCTCGGGATTGAGCTTGTGCTCCCGGAGGTAGCAGGCCAGGTCAATGGCCTCGTTGAGGCCGCTGCCCGGGTGGGAGGACATGAGATAGGGCACCAGATACTGCTCCTTGCCGTACTTTTCCGACAGGGCGTAATATTTGCGGCAGAAATGGTCGTACACGTCGGCAAAGGGTTTGCCCATGTAATGCAGCACCCGGGGGCTGATGTGCTCGGGCGCCACCTTCAGCTGACCGGAAACGTGATACCGCACCAGCTCGGCGAAAAAGTCGCCGTTCTTGTCCTGCAGCATATAGTCAAAACGGATGCCGCTGCGGATGAACACCTTTTTCACGCCGGGGATGGCCCGCATCTTGCGCAGGGTATTGAGATAGCCGCTTTCGTCGGCGTTGAGGTTGGGACAGGGGGTGGGGAACAGGCACTGGCGGTGGGCGCAGGCGCCGTGCTCCTTCTGCTTGGCGCAGGCGGGATGGTCAAAGTTGGCGGTGGGGCCGCCCACGTCGTGGATATAACCCTTGAAATCGGGATCGGCGGCGATCAGCTTGGCCTCACGCAGGACCGACTCCTGGCTGCGGGCGCTGATGTACCGGCCCTGATGCAGGGCCAGCGCGCAGAAGTTGCAGGCGCCGAAGCAGCCGCGGTTGTGGATGATGGAGAACCGCACCTCTTCGATGGCGGCAACGCCGCCCAGCGCCTCGTAATCGGGATGGTAATAGCGGGCGTAGGGCAGGGCGAACACCTCGTCCAGATCCTTGCCCTCCAAGGGCAGGGCGGGGGGATTCTGGATCAGGAACCGGCCGCCGGTGGGCTGGATCAGCGCGCGTCCCCGGGCAAAATCGTTCTCGTTCTGCTGGACGAAGGCCGCCTTGGCGTAGGCCTTTTTGTCCTCCCGCACCGCTTCAAAGGCGGGCAGGGTCAGGGCGTTGTCAAAGCAGCACTCCTCGGGGCTTTTGGCCAGGAAGCAGGTGCCCCGCACGTCGCGGATCTCCTCCACGGGCACGCCCTTTTTCAGCCGCTTGGCGATCTCGGTCATGCTCCGCTCGCCCATGCCGTAGGAAAGCAGATCGGCGCCGCTGTCCTCCAGAATGGTGCGTCGCACGGCGTCGTCCCAGTAATCGTAGTGGGCAAACCGGCGCAGGCTGGCCTCGATGCCGCCAATGACGATGGGGGTGCCGGGGAAGGCCTCCCGTGCCCGGTTGGCGTAGACGATGACCGCCCGGTCGGGGCGCTTTCCCGCCTCGCCGCCGGGGGTATAGCTGTCCTTGGCCCGGCGGCGCTTTGCCACCGAGTAATGGGCCACCATGGAGTCGATGTTGCCCGAGTTGATGAGCACGCCGTACCGGGGCTTGCCCATGGCGAGGAAGTCCTCGGCGGTGTGCCAGTCGGGCTGGGACAGGATAGCCACCCGGAAGCCGGCCTTTTCCAGCGTCCGGGAGATCACCGCCGTGCCGAAGGAGGGATGGTCCACGTAGGCGTCGCCGGTGACCAGCAGAAAGTCATAGTAATACCAGCCACGGGCCACCATATCGTCCCGATTCACCGGCAGAAATTGTTCACGTGTGTGCATAAGAAACCTCCTGTCAGGGGGATTTTCCGTTACAGATCCCGTTTGCGGGCCATGCGCTCCTGCCAGTCGCTCTTGGTGATGAGCACGGCACGGGGCTTACTGCCTTCGAAGGGGCCAACGATGCCCCGTTCTTCCATCTGGTCCACCAGACGGGCGGCACGGGAATAACCCAGCTTCAGGCGGCGCTGGAGCATGGACACCGAGGCCTGTCCGCTGGACACCACGATCTCCACCGCCTCGTCAAAGACGGGATCGTCCTCGTCGTCCGGATCGCCGCCGGCGCTGCCGCCGCCACCGCCTTCTTCGGCGGCCTGGGCAGAGCGCTCCATATGCTCCAGGATCTCCTGGTTATACTCGGGCTGGCCGCACTGCTTGACAAAGGCCACCACTTCCTCCACCTCGCCGTCGGAAACGAAGCAGCCCTGGATACGCTGGGGTTTGTTGACGCCCAGGGGGTTGAAGAGCATATCGCCCTTACCCAGCAGCTTTTCGGCGCCGCTCTGGTCCAGAATGATACGGGAGTTGATGGCGGAAGCCACGGCAAAGGCAATGCGGGAGGGGATGTTGTCCTTCATCAGACCGGTAATGACATCGGCAGAAGGACGCTGGGTGGCAATGATCAGGTGCATACCGGCGGCACGGGCCATCTGCGCCAGACGGATGATGGCGTTTTCCACCTCCGATTTGGCCACCGCCATCAGGTCGGCCAGCTCGTCGATGACGATGACCACCTGGGGCAGGGGCTCGTTTTCGCTTTCGGGATCCTTGGCGATCTCGGCGTTATAGGCCGCCAGATTGCGGGCGCCGATCTCGGAGAACAGCTTGTAACGGCGCATCATTTCGGTGACCGCCCAGTTGAGGGCACCCGCCGCCTTTTTGGGGTCGGTGACCACGGGGATCAGCAGATGGGGGATGCCGTTGTAAACACCCAACTCGATCATCTTAGGGTCCACCATGATGAGGCGCACCTCTTCGGGGCTGGCCTTGTACAGCAGAGACATCAGGATGGAGTTGATGCACACCGACTTACCGGAGCCGGTGGTACCGGCGATGAGCATATGGGGCATCTTGGCGATGTCGCCCACCACGGGAGCGCCGGTGATGTCCTTACCGATGGCGAAGGACAGCTTGCTCTTGGCGTTCTGGAACACCGGGTGGCCGATGATATCCCGGGCGGTGACCAGCTCCTGCACCTCGTTGGGCACCTCGATGCCCACGGCGTTTTTATCGGGGATGGCCGACACGCGGATACCCACGGCGCCCAGCGCCAGCGCGATATCGTCCGCCAGGTTGACCACCTTGGAGAACTTGATGCCCCGCTGCAGCTGCAGTTCGTAACGGGTGACCGAGGGGCCGTTGGTGGTGTCAATGACACGGGCCTCCACGCCAAAGGACTGGAGGGTGTCCACCAGCCGCTCGGCGCACCGCTGAATGGCCTCCGCCGAGCCTTCGGGCTTGCCGGGGCCAGGCTTCAGCAGGCGGATGGGGGGATATAAGTAAATGGGCGCGCCCTCGCTGGCCTCCATGGCCTTGCGGATCTGCTCCTCCACCGGCTCTTCGCCTTCCTCGGCAGGGGCAGCCTCCTCGACGGGCGCCTCCTCCCAGGGGGGCAGGTCGTCCTCGTCGTCAAAAGGCATGGCGTCACTGACCGCGAGATCGTCCACGATGGGCTCGGGGATGAACTCGTCCACGATCTCCGGCTCGGGGATCACTTCGATGGCAGCGGCCTCTGCCTTTTTGTCCTGCTTGTCCTTATGGAACATACCCCGCAGCGCCTCGGCGGGCGTTGCCACGTTGGGGGGCGGCAGAGGGCTTTCCTTCTGCTTATCGGGACGGCGCACCTGCACCGCCTCGTCATCCAGGGCCACGTCGATGGCCTTGGGGTCGTGCTTCAAACGGGCGGGGTCACGCCGCACGGGCAGGGGTTCTTCCTTCTCCGGCTCGGGAGGCAGTTCCTTTTCGGAGATGGGCTTGACCTTGCCGAACATCGCCCGCATACGGGCAGGCGTCAGATGGCAGGCCAGCAGGAAGCAGCCAATGAGCAGTACCACCAGCACCACGCTGGCGCCTACGGTGGACAGCGCCGCCCGGGCCAGTTCGGCCAGACCGCCGGCCACGATACCGCCCGACTTGAGGGCCTGTCCGTCCTTGCCTACCTGCCAGAACTTGTCCAGGCCGGCCAGATAATCGTTATGGGTAGCCAGCAGATGGCGCACGCCGCCGAACAGCAGAGGCAGCAGGCACCAGGCGGCGGCCTGCAGCCGCACCTTTTTGCGGCGCTTGACCAGCAGCAGAATGCCGCACACCAGAAGGGTCACCGGCAGGATCTCGGCACCGTAGCCCAGCAGCCAGTAAAAGGCGCCCCGGTACCAGTTGATCAAGAAACCGCCGGCGTGGAACATATTCAAAAAGCCCACGAAGCTCACCGCCAGCATAACGGCGGCCAGCACGCAGCGGCGCTGGGCCAGCCGCTCGGCAGCCTGCTTCTGGGTCACCTTTTTGGTCGCCGTCTTTTTTGCGGCAGGCTTTTTCGCCGTGGAAGCAGCCTTCTGGCTGCCGTTGGATTTGGAATTGTTGTTTTTCGTCTGTGCCAAATCGCTCACCTCAAATCACATTCAACAGAATGGTCAGCAGACCTGCCGCCAGGCAGTACACGCCGAACCACTGAAAGCTGTTCTTCTTCACCAGCAGTTTGACGGTGAAGATGGCCAGATAGCCGAACAGCGCGGACGTCACGAAACCCACGATGCAGGGCAGCAGCATATCGCCGCCCAGACCGGCTTCCGCCAGATCGGGCAGCTTAAACACCACCGCGCCGCACACGGCGGGGATGCTCATCAAAAAGCCGAACCGCACGGCAAAGTCCTTGTGGAAGCCGGAAAACAGACCGCCGCAGATGGTGCTGCCGCTGCGGGACACGCCGGGAAACAGGGCGATCAGCTGCATGGCACCCACCTTCAGGGCATCGGAATATTTGGCGTCGGCCTCGGTCTTGGTGCCGCCGCCGTGGCGGCTTGCCGTCCACAGCATCACCGCCGTGAAGCACAGGGCAATGCCCACGAACAGGGTATTGCCGAAGGCATCCTCCACGTAGCCCTCAATGAGCGCGCCTACCACCAGGGGCAGTGTAGCGATAAGGATCAGTACGATCAGCCGCCGCGCGGGGATGTTTTTCACCTTGAAGCCGTCCTTCACCCAACCGAAAAAGGCGGTGATGAGGGTCCAGACATCCTCCCAAAAGGCGACGACCACCGCCACCAGCGTGCCCAGATGGAGCACCAGGTCAAAGGCAACAGCATTGACGTTATATTTTTCAAAATCCAGAATGGCCTGCATCAGAGCCAGATGGCCCGACGAGGAAATGGGCAGAAACTCTGCCATGCCCTGGACGATACCCAGGACGATCGCGACCCACATCGGCATGTTATTCACCTCGTAAAAACTTGTTAGTCATCCATATGCACCAGATACTTGTCCAACAACCCGCAGGGTCGCCAGGCCAGCTTGCTTTTGCGCAGTCCCTCGTCGCCGGCATCATCCTCGCGGTTGACGTAGCTTACACCCTCGCCGCAGGCGTACCGGGCGAACTCCCGGACGATCATCTGGTAAGCGCCGTGGTAGCGGATATCGGCCTTTTCGATGTGGACGTACAGGGTGTCGCACAGCACTTCACCCAGCGCCATGGCCACCACCTGACCCTCTACACGGATGGCACCGCCAAGGAAGCCGTACAGGGCAAAGTTTTCCAGAACCTCCGCCGCCTTCAGTTCGTCCTGGCGATAGGTTTCGGAGTCCTTTTCATTGACCTCGGCAAACCAATTAAAGAACTCCTGCACCGCCGAAAGATTGTCCACCGTAATGGGTTCATAGGACCATTCCGGATACAATCTGTTGAACTTACTGATATGATTACGCTGCGTAGCGTATTTTTTACCGGGCAGCTCTTTGATATCTTCCGCCAGATAGAGATAATCCGCCCACTCCGGCGTGGTCTCCACCTTCGCCTGGGGCCAAATGGCCTGCACGGCAGGCAGATCCTCCTTGGAGACGGTGGACAGGGTCAACGAGTGCCCCTCTTCCCGGCAAAAGGCCGCCAGACGGCGCAGCGCGGCAGGCACGTCGCCGTCCATAGGAACGGAATAGATATATTCGCCGGACTCGGGCATCCGGGAGCGCAGATACAGGGAGCCGTCCGCCACAGCGTACTCGGTGCGGAAATAGTCCCGCCACAAGAAGGTACCGCCGATGGTGCTGTCACAGATCCGGCTGGGATGGCAGCGGAAGTACGGACGCAGCAGATCGATCTCCTGTAAAGTCAACGGTTGAAAATTCAGCATGATTTGTCGCTTTCTTTCTTTTTGTACTTGAGAAAAAAGAGGACACTACCTCAACTATATAGTATAGCACGGTTTTGTGTTTTTTGCACCTATATTTTGTCATACTGCCCTTTTCAGGGGTTTGTTCCGCCCACAAAAAACTTTTTTGAAAATTTTGATTTTTCCTATTGACAAATCGCGAAGTTGTTATATAATAATAAATGCGCTTAGCGAGATTGTGTAAGGGTAGCACAGCAGACTCTGACTCTGTTTGTGAGGGTTCGAATCCTTCTCTCGCTGCCACAAAGCATCAGTCGAAAGACTGGTGCTTTTTCTTTTTCCATTTTGGGTTCGAAGGGGATTCGAACCCTCACACTATGGGATGGCGGCGCAGCCGCCGGGTTCCCGAACCGGCGTCAGCCGGTTCGAATCCTTCTCTCGCTGCCACAAAGCATCAATCGAAAGACTGGTGCTTTTTTCTTTTCCATTTTGCGATCGGGTGGGATTTGAACCCTCACACTATGGGATGGCGGGCGCAGCATTGACTTTTCTTGTAGCCGCTGTTATACTGATGGTAGGCAGCCTTGATAGGGTAAAACCCCTGGGACTTCGTGTCCGCCTGGCTGCTTTTCTTTTTTTGCACACAACAAAAAGCCTGTGACAGATGTCACAGGCTTTCTTTGTTTCCAAAACGCGGCGGCAGGTCATTTTTTGTTGAGAGAGTTGGAAGGGTTCTCTGCCCTGCCGCCGCGTATAAAGAATATGTCTTGCTCGGAGCCGCAGCTTACTTGCAGCAGGTGATGAAGTTGGTGCTCTTGGTGGTGGTGGCGGGGGGAGCGGGATCCAGCTTGCGGTCAGCAATGCCCAGGATGTCCTCGGGCTTGATCCAGGGACGGCCCTGAATACCGGAGGTCTCCTCGTGGGTCAGATAGCCCTTGTAGGTGGTCAGGGAGCGGCGGATGAAGCCGTCACGGACGCAGGCCTCTTCCAGACCGTTGTTCATGATGTTCAGCAGCAGAGGCAGGGTCTCGCCGGCCAGAGCGACA
>JAFYPP010000025.1 GCA_017559995.1 Clostridia bacterium
AAACGAAATAAAAAAAACGCCCCCACCGACCGGTGGGGGCGTACTTTTTTGCGTTTACTTTTCGATCAGCTTGAAGCCGGCGCTGCGCAGCGCCTGGGTGATCTCCTGCACGTGCTCGTAGTTTCTGGTCTCCATGCCGATGCGCAGGAAGCAGCCGTTGATGCTCTCGGTGGCGCCCCGCTCGTGATGGACGGCCACCACGTTGCCGCCGCACTGGGCGATGATACGGGAAACCTCCATCAGCTGGCCGGGTTTGTCGGTCAGCTCGATGATCAGCTGGCTGGAACGGCCCGACTTGATGAGGCCTCGCTCGATGACGCGGGACAGAGAGGTAACATCGATATTGCCGCCGGAGATCACGCTGACCACCCGCTTGCCCGCCAGATCAAACTTGTTGTGCATGGCGGCAGCCACCGAAACGGCACCGGCGCCCTCGGCGATCATCTTCTGCTTTTCGATGAGGGCCAGGATGGCGGCGGAGATCTCGTCCTCGGTCACCAGGGCGATGTCATCCACATACTTGTTCACCAGCTCGAAGGTGTTCACACCGGGCTGCTTGACGGCGATACCGTCGGCAATGGTGGACACGCCCGGCAGGCACTCGATCTTGCCGGCCTTCACCGAATTGAACATACTGGGCGCGCCGGCAGCCTGCACGCCGTACACCTTGGTACGGGGGCTCATGGCCTTGACGGCGCAGGCGATGCCCGAGATCAGGCCGCCGCCGCCGATAGGCACGATAACGGCGTCCACGTTCTCCAGATCGTTGAGGATCTCCATACCGATGGTGCCCTGACCGGCGATGACGTCCTCGTCATCAAAGGGATGGACGAAGGTGTAGCCCTTCTCGTCCCGGATCTCCAGCGCCTTCCGGTAGGCGTCGTCATAACAGCCGTTCACCAGACAGACCTGGGCGCCGTAGGCCTTGGTGGCCTCCACCTTGGAGATGGGGGCGCTGTCCGGCAGACAGATCAAAGAAGAAATGCCGCACTTGGTGGCAGCCAGAGCCACGCCCTGGGCGTGGTTGCCCGCGGAACAGGCGATGACGCCGCGTGCCTTTTCCTCGTCGGACAGGTTGGCGATCTTATAGCCCGAGCCGCGCAGCTTAAAAGAGCCGGTGTTCTGCAGGTTCTCCGGCTTGAGAAACAGTTCGCACTGGGGGGCGATGCCGTTGGCCCGCACCAGCTTGGTTTCACGGATGATGGGCTTCAGGGCGATGGACGCCTGAAAGATCTTGTCAAGTGTCAGCATAGTGGTTTCCTCCGAAACAGGTCGCTTTTACGCTTTGATGCAATGATGTATGACTTTACCATCATTTCGCCAAAAAGTCAAGGTCAAATCAGCCGCCGCAGCACCACCAGGGCCACCATGTGCAGCGGATAGTACAGATAGCCGGCCCACTGCATGGCCTTGCCGCCCCGGCCCTTTTGGCCGTTATACAGCCAGATGGGGATGAGCGCCAGCACCGCGAAGCTCTGCAGCGGCAGGTCGAACAGCCAGGGCAGCGTCTGCCCCTCCATCAAAAAGGCGTGGAGATAGAACATACAGGCCAGCTGTCCCACCTTGGCGTATTTGCCCTCCCGGAACACGTAAAAGGTCACCACGGTGAGCAGACCCTGCCAGCCGTAGTCCACGAATCCCACCATGGACAGCAGCAGGATGCCCGTCAGCAGCAGGGCGGTTTTCCAGCCCTTTCGCCCCTCACGGGTCTCCAGCAGCCAAATGGCCAGATAGCCCAGCAGCAGGGTGAAAATGGTATTCTGATGGAAGGGGAAGAACCAGCTTCCCGACATCATCAGGTTAAAGGGGATCTCCGACACCAGGGCGAAGATCAGCAGCCGCTTGGCGTAGGCCTTTCGGTCACGGCTGTGAAAAAAGCCCTCCACCAGCTGGAAGGCGTAAATGGGGAACACCAGCCGACCCACACAGGTCATCCAGAAGTTTCCCGGCACCACCGTGGCCCAGGCGTGGTCCAGCAGCATACCGATCATAGCCAGTATCCGCAGGGTGTTGGCGGTCAAGCCTCTTTTCACAACAGTTCCAGACATAGCAAAACTTCCTTTTTCCAGATCTGCTCCTATCATAGAGCATTTTTCCGGAAAAAGGAAGTTCCTTTACGAAAAATTAAGATTTCTTCACAATCCCGCCTGCGCCAGCAGCCAGGTGAGCACCGCGCCGGCCACGCCCCAAAGCAGCTTATCCATCATTCCTTCCCACCGCTTGGCGGGTTTCATCTCCAAAGCGTCCACTTTGCCGTCCAGCCGGGAAACGTCCTCCCGGACGGTGTTGATGGCTTCGGTCTGGTGCTTCTGCTCGGAGGCCATCACCTGAATGCTGGCCGCCAGCGAATGGATGGCCTCCTGCTGCTTTTCCAGCTGTTCCAGCCGGTGGCCGTTGCTTTTGCACCGCTGTTCCAGAGAGGTCAGCCGGTTTTCCACGTCAGCCACGGCTCATCCCTCCCTGGACAACAGGTAGTACCGGGGCCAGCGGCCCACGCAGTCGGCATCCAGCACGGCGGCGTCGGCCAGCAGCAGATCTCCCGTCACGGTGACCGCCTTGCGGCGTTTGGCGGTGTCGTACTTGCCGGCGTACAGACCGGGGTCGGCAAGGCAGACCTTTCCGCCCAGCAGACCCAGCGCCGTCACGTAATGACCGCCGCTGGAGAACATCCCCTTGCCTGCCGTGTTGCAGATGGCCACGCCGCCCTGTTCCAGATGGGCCTTCAGCGCCTGGACGCTGTTGCTGACGGTGTACCGCAGGCCGTAGGTCCCGGCCAGCGCGGCGCACAGTTTTTTCAGATCGGTACCGCCCGACACCCGGGCGCCGCAGGTCAGCGCAAGGTCTCGCATCTCCCGCACGGGCACCGACGTTCCCGTAAGGGCGCCTACGGCGTTGACAGCGGCGCACACGCCGCAGCCGCCGCTTTTCACGGTGGCGCTTTCATAACCGGGCGCCGCGTATTTCAAATGGGCATAGTCGTTCTGGTTGCACAAAAACCCCTTCAGGTCACGGACCCAGCGGGTCTTTTGTCCCCTGGCGGTGGGATAGGTCACCGGATAAAGTCCCGCCAGCGTCTTATCGGTCACCATGCACAGATCGCCTGCCGCGATATAGCTTTTCCCGTCGGCAAACCCATAGGCATCCCGCACCGGGATCTTGGAAAAGGCCATCACCTTCACTGACCGTCACCTCCGGAAAACAGGCCGGTGTTGAACTCGGCCACCACGCTTTCGATCAAAAGATCCATCTCCAGCTGGGTGATGGGGATCCCCTTCTCCTCCAGCATCTGGCGGATGGCCTCCTGGGCCTTCTCCAGTTTTGCGGGGCCGCCCAGATCACGGTAGAGCTGCTCCACCGCCTTCACACAGGTACGCACCACCGCTTCCTTGGTCTTGTCATCCGCCCAGCGGCGATAGATGGCCTTCATCTGCGTGCCGATAAAGCCCGCCAATGCCGTAAATGCGGCCACCAGCAGGGGCAGAACGTAGGTGCTGAGCAATTCTGCTTTTGTCATAGACAATTCTCCCTTCCATTCCATAATATGTACCTCGGTTATACTATGTTCGGCAGGAACTGTCCATTTGACAAAAAAGAGGGGTGCCCCCGGCGGGGCACCCCTTGTCCTTCTTCGCTTATTGCCGGAACTCGCTCCACAGCCGCTCCCGCAGGGCGGGATCGGTGACCACTTCCATAGCCACGTCGGCCAGCAGACGCACCGTCCGGTGCAGGGAATCGTAGCAGCCGCAGTCGGCCAGAGCCAGCGCCTCCTCGGTGTGGCAGTTGAAGCCGTCCACGCCGATCTCCACAAAGGCGGTGGGACACACCTGGCTCACGTTGCCCACGTCGGTGGAGCCCACCGTCCGCAGGTTGGACTCCTCACGGGTGATGGAGGTGTAACCCTCCCGGGCCAGCGCCCGCTCCATAACCACCTCCAGCGAGGGGAAGTGTCGGGTGTCGTCCATGGGCTGCTCGGGCCAGTTGACCTCCAGCCGGGCGCCGGTCATCAGCGCGGCGCCCTTTGCCACATCCAGCAGCCGCTCCACTACCTTGTCCAGATCGACCCTCCTTTCCGCACGGGCGTAATACAGGCAGGAGGCCCGCTCGGGGATGCTGTTGGCGGCCTTGCCGCCCTCACGGATGACACCGTGGAGGCGAATGTCGGGCCGCAGCTGCTGCCGCAGGGCGGCAACGCCGGCATAATACAGCTGCACGGCGTCCAGGGCGTTGATGCCCTCCCAGGGGGATGCCGCCGCGTGGGCCGAACGGCCGTAATAGCGCAGTTCCATGGCGGTCAGCGCCAGAGAGCGGTGATACAGGTTGGTCACCTCCGACAGATGGGCCTGCAGGGCGCAGTCCACCCCGTCAAAGGCCCCTTCCCGGGCCAGCAGGGACTTCGCGCCGAAGGTCTCCTCGGCCGGGCAGCCTGCCAGCAGCACACGGGCAGGGATGCCCAGCGCCTGGCAAACCTCCTTCATGATCACCGCGGCGCCCACCGTGGTGGCGGCGATCCAGTTGTGGCCGCAGGAATGGCCGTTGTCGCAGCCCTGGGGGCCGTGACCGGGCAGGGCGTCGTACTCCGCCAAAAAGGCCACGCAGGGGCCTTCGCTGCCCCAGCGGGCGGCAAAGGCGGTCTCCATGCCGTACCAGGGACGCTCGATCACAAATCCCTTTTCCTCCAGATAGGCCGTCAAAAAGTCCGCCGACAGGTATTCTTCCAATCCCAGTTCGGGATGCAGATACAGATAATGGGAGATGCCCTCCAGTTCCCGGGCCAGTTTTTCCTCCAGCTCCGCGATCAGCTGCCGATATTCCATAAAAACACCGCCTTATTTCATACGTTTGTGAAAAAATCATATCATATTTCGGTCCGTGCCGTCAATCCCGGGAACTTTTTCGTTTTTTCCCGGTCTGTATTGACAACAGCAGTTGTGCATGCTATAACTGTACTAACACAGTTAATACAGTTAGTACACATACAGGAGGTTTGCTATGATCCATCTGAACAGCCGGGATCCCCGGCCGATCTACGAGCAGATCATGGACAATCTGCGCCGGCTGATCATCAGCGGTGGCGTGGCCCCCGGCGAGCGTCTGCCCTCGGTGCGGGAGATGGCAGCCCAGCTGGCCATCAATCCCAACACCATCCAGCGAGCCTACCGGGAGCTGGAAAACCAGGGCTATCTGGTGACCCTGCCCGGCAAGGGCACCTTTGCCGCCGAAAACCTGTCGCTGGAGGCTCGCCGCATGGAGCTGCTCTGGCAGCAGCTGGAGCGTGCCGCCGCCGAGCTGCGGTTTGCCGGCGTCACCGACGAGCAGCTCATCGCCCGTCTGCAGAAAGGAGATAACCAATGATCCGCATACAGAATCTTTCCAAAGGCTACGAGGGCGTTCAGGCCCTCAACGATCTCAGCCTGCACGTGCCCCGGGGCGCGGTCTACGGTCTGGTGGGCCCCAACGGCGCCGGCAAGTCCACCCTTTTGCGCTGTCTGTCGGGCGTCAGCGAGCCGGACAGCGGCACGGTGCTCATCGACGGCCAGCCGGTGTGGGAAAACGCCCCCCTCAAGTCCCGCATCGCCTACATCCCCGACGATCTGTACTATTTCACCTCGGCCAACCTCATGGATATGAAGAAGTTTTATCAGGGCTTCTTCCCCACCTTTGACGAGGCGTTGTTCAAAAAACTGGGGGACATCTTCCCCATCGACCCCAAGCGCCCCATCCGCCATCTGTCCAAGGGTATGCAGAAGCAGGCGGCCTTTTGGCTCAATCTCGCCCTGCAGCCCGACCTGTTCCTGCTGGACGAGCCGGTGGACGGTCTGGATCCCGTCATGCGCCGTCAGCTGTGGAGCCTCATCATGACCGAGGTGGAGCGGCGGCAGGTGACGGTGGTCATCTCCTCCCACAATCTCCGCGAGCTGGAGGACGTCTGCGACCATGTGGGCGTCATCGACCACGGCACGGTGCTGCTGGAGCGCACCCTCAGCCAGCTGCAGGAGGACTTTGTCAAGGTACAGCTGGTATTCCCGCCCGATCGGGAGCCCGTGCTGCCCGGCATCACGCCGCTGCACCACAGCTGCACCGGCCGGGTGCACACCTTCGTGCTGAAATGCGGCGCCCAGGCCGCCGAGCAGGCCGCGCTGGCCGTTTCCCCCGTGTTCTACGACATTTTGCCGCTGACCCTGGAAGAGATCTTTATTTACGAGTTGGGAGGTGCCGATTATGCGGTCAAAGAACTGGTCCTGTAACCTGTCCCGCCCCGTGATCCGCAAAGATTTCACCCGGTTCTGGCCGGTGTGGGGCAGCTATCTTGCCATCTGGCTGCTGATGCTGCCCATCCCCCTGCTGACCTCCGGTTTTTATCACACCGAATACGCCACCATGGTGAGCGATATCCAGGGCTTCATTCTGGATATGAGCGGCGTTCCCGCCGTGGTCATGTCTGCCATTTACGGCGGCCTTTCGGCCTTTGCCGTGTGGAGCTACCTGTACCAGGGCCGCAGCGCCAGTCTGTTCCACGCCCTTCCGGTGACCCGCAGCACCCTGTTTTGCTCCCACGTCACCGCCGGTCTGGGATTCATGGTGCTGCCCAATGTCCTCATCGCCCTGCTGGCCTGGGTGGCCCAGACCTCTCTGGGATACGCGGATCCCCGCCATCTGCTGTGCTGGCTGGCGGTGTCCTGCCTGGAAGGCCTTCTGTTCTTCGCCATCGGCACCCTGGCCGCCCATATGACCGGTAATCTGCCCGCCATGCCGGTGCTGTACGGTCTGCTGAACTTCGCCGTGGTGGTGTGCGAGACTCTGCTCAACGAATACGCCACCATGATCTATTACGGCATCACCTCGCTGCGGTTCCGCTTCACCGCCCTGTCCCCCTTCATCCATCTGGTCAATCAGGACGTGGCTCTGCGCTACTATGTGACCGGCCCCGACGGCGGCTACACCTACTCCAGCGAATACTTCAACCCAGACTATTTCAAGATGCTGATCCTGTACGCCCTGGCGGCGGTGGTGATGATCGCCGCTGCCCTGCTGCTCTACCGCAAGCGGGCCACCGAAAGCGCCGGCGACGTCATCGCCATCTCCTGGCTGCGCCCTGTGGCAAAGTATGTCTTTTCCTTCGGCTGCGCCCTCACCTTGGGCTGGCTGCTGCTGGAAGTGGTCTTTTCCGGCAGCGAAGTCCCCATCATCATCCTCTTCTGCCTGATGTTCGCGGGCACCGTGGGTTACCTGACGGCCTCCATGCTGCTGAAAAAGTCCTTCCGGGTGTTCACCCGCAAGCAACTGGCCGGTCTGCCCGCTCTGTGGATCGTGCTGGCCCTCATCATCTGCTGCTTCCGGTTTGACCTGCTGGGCACCGAGCGCTACATCCCCGACGAGGGTGACATCGTCAGCGCCGACCTCACCGCCCAGTACTCGGTCACCGGCGACCAGCAAAACCTCGGCACCCTGCGGGCCATCACCGACCTGCACCGGGACATCATCGGTCAGCTGGATGTGCTGGAAGCCCGACAGGGCCCCTATGACCAGCAGGTCTATCTCCGTTTCAACTATGAACTGCGCAGCGGCCGCACCGTCAGCCGCCGCTATCCTGTCCCCTACAGCGAGGCATTGGCCGCCGATCCCACCACCCTGGCGGGCAAGGCCGCTGTCCTGCTGGACGACCCCAATATCATTCTGGCCGATTGTCTGCCCCCCGATGACGCCGTCATCGAGAGCCTCTCCCTGCACTTCGGCGAGGGTCTGGCGGCCTATGCCGGTCAGTACCTCTATGAAAGCCGTTACGTGGACACTGCCCACATCCCCGTGCTGCGGCAGGCCCTCAAGGAGGACATCCTGGCCGGCCGTCTGGCCCGCTGGCAGCGTGACACCTCCGAAATGCTGTGCGGCTTCGAGTTCAGCTACGATATGAACGAGAAGATCTATATCAATCTGAACCCCAATTCCTCCTCCATCGCCAAAGGTGACTACATCACCAAAGAAGCCTCCCACTGGGCCAGCGTCTACCTCTACAAAGAGGACACCCCCACCGCCACCCTGGAGGCGCTGTACCGACTGGGCTACCTGACGGAGGTACCCCATGAATAAGAAAAAACTGCTCCTGCTCGCCTTGCCCGTGGCAGCGGTGCTGGTGGCGCTGGCCGTGGTGCTGGTGCTGCGAAACAGTTCCGGCGACCGATTCGTCATCCCCGATCACATCGTGATCTGCCTGGATGCCGGCCACGGCGGCGAAGATCCCGGCGCGGTG
Organism: Clostridia bacterium; assembly: GCA_017559995.1. Taxonomy (GTDB): domain Bacteria; phylum Bacillota; class Clostridia; order Oscillospirales; family Butyricicoccaceae; genus UBA4644. Next base: position 8,246 of record JAFYPP010000025.1, read on the forward strand.
TTTGAAGGCCGGCAGGAAAAGAACGACAACCTGAACATGGTGCTGGCTGTCCGGGACGCGCTGGAGCGGGAAGGCCACGAAAACCTCACCGTCATCCTCACCCGGGACCAGGACATTCCGCTGGAACTGGAAACGCGCACCGATTTTGCCAACAAAAACGATGCCACCCTTTTCATTTCCATCCACCGCAACAGCGGCGGCGGACAGGGTGTGGAGACCTGGGTCTCCGCCGACGGCCTGCGTCCCGAGACCGATCTGGCCACGTATATTCAAAACAACCTGAAGGATGTGGGCGTCAACAAGGACCGTGGCGTGCGCAAGGGCACCGCCTCCAATCCCCACGCCAGCTATTACGTGGTGGGCAACACCAAAATGCCCGCCTGTCTGGTGGAGCTGGGATTCATCGACAGCCGACAGGACAACGCCCTGCTGGATGAGCAGGCCGACGCCTATGCCCAGGTCATTGCCGACGGCATCCTGCAAATGGTGGAACTGAAATGAGCGCCGTCACCCATCACCTTGGCGCAATGAGCGGCGCCATGCTGCTGGCCCTGCCCCTGTGGCTGCTGCTGCGCACCCTGTGGCTGCTGCGGGCGGAAAAGGCGCCCCGCCGGGGCCGGGAGCTGCTGCTGGCTCTCTTCGTCCTGTTTCTGCTGGGGTTGGCCTCCCAGACCCTGGGCGGTCATCCGCCGGTGGACTTCACCGATCCCCGGGCGCTGCTGGCCCGTGCTCTGCAGCGGTGGGAAAACCGCGCGGGCATCAATCTTACCCCCGGCGCCACCGTTCGGGCCATGATGGAAAAGGGCAGCCGGGGCCAAAAGATCCTCAATCTGGCCGGCAACGTGCTGATCTTCCTCCCCATGGGCTTTCTGCCGCCCCTGCTTTGGAAGCGCTTGCGGCACCTCTGGTCGGCGGTCCCCCTGTGCGCCGGAGCCTCCCTGCTCATCGAATGCCTGCAGCTCTTTCTGGGCCGCAGCGTGGACGTGGACGATCTCATCCTCAACACCCTGGGCGGCCTGCTGGGATATCTGCTGTTCTGCCTGCTGCCCCGCAAATGGAAGCAATAAAAAAAGACCCCGAACGGGGTCTTTTTTCTTTCGTTACGCTTCCGCTTCCTCGGGAAGTTCTTTTCGTATGGCTCGGAACGCCAGCGTAAAGCATATCATATGCACCACAAAGGTGGTGCCCCAGGAGATGGGATAGGACACGTACAGGCTGTTCAGGGTGCCCATCTGGCGGAACACCGTAAAGATCCACAGCACACGCACGCCGCAGGCGCCCACCAGACTGACGATGGTGGAGGTCCAGGACCGGCCCAGGCCGCGCATACCGCCGCAGGCCACTTCCATCAGACCGGCGATGCAGTAGCACCGTCCCACGAAGGACATTCTGGTGCGTCCGACGGCGATGATGGCCTCCCGCATACCCTCCTCGTCGGAGGCGTAAATGCTCAGCAGCGAGTGGTTGCAGAAATAGACCAGGTTGCCCAGCACCAGACCCACCGCGGCAACCAGTGCCAGACAGATCCACATGACCCGCAGGATGCGCTTGGGCTTACGGGCGCCCAGATTCTGGCTGACGAAGGTGATGGCCGCCTGATAAATGGCGTTCATGGCGATGTAGACAAAGCCCTCGATATTGGCGGCTGCCGCGTTGCCGGCCACCACCACCGAGCCGAAGGAGTTCACCGAGGACTGGACGATGACGTTGGACAGGGAGAACAGGCTGCCCTGGATACCGGCAGGCAGGCCGATCTTGATCATGGCGATGAGCTTATCCTTATAGACACGGATCTCCTTGCGGTTCAGGTGGCAGGCGTCCTCACGCAGGGTGAGGGCACGCATCACCAGCAGAGAGGAAATGATCTGGGACACCACGGTGGCGATGGCAACACCGGCCACGCCCATATGGAACACGATGACCAGGATCAGGTTGAGCACGACGTTGGCCAGACCGGCCACCGTCAGGATATACAGGGGGCGCTTGGTGTCGCCCACCGCGCGAAGCACGGCGGCACCGAAGTTATAGGCGATATTGAAGGGCATACCGCAGAAATAGATCTTCAGGTACAGCGAGGCCAGAGGCAGCACGTCCTCCGGAGAACCCATCATCCGCAGCAGCGGCGTGGAGAACACCAGACCCACGATGGCGGCCATAACGCCGATGATCAGGCTGGCGCCCACGGCACAATGCACCGTCTCCGACACCGATTTGTGGTCACCGGCGCCGTAATAGCGGGCCACCAGCACGTTGCAGCCCACCGAAACGCCCATGAACAGGTTGACCAGAAGGTTCACCAGCGCGCCGGTGGAACCCACGGCAGCCAGAACCGCGGCACCGGCGAAGCGGCCCACCACCACCACGTCGGCGGCGTAGTACAGCAGCTGCAGCATACCGGACAGCATCAACGGCACGGAAAAACGGATGATCTTGCCCAGCAGCGGGCCCTGCGTCATGTTGAGATTGACCGTTCTTGCCATAAAGGGCACCCCTTCCTTGTTTGTAGACAAAGGCTCCCCAACGGGGACCCGTCAGGAAGCCTCGTACAGTTATTCTTCTTCGTCAGCGACAGGGGCGGGCAGTTTGCGCACGGTTGCCCACTCGATGCGGTGGTCGGCGATCTCTTCCACCTGGATCTCCAGACCCAAAGCGGTGACCCGGGGCTTGGTGCCGTCCTCGGGGATGACAGCCAGCTGGCCAAACACCAGTCCGCCCAGCGTCTCGTATTCATCCTCATCCTCTTCGGGGATGTCCAGTTCCAGCGCCTCGGCCACATCCTCCAGGGTGACCGTACCGGCGATACGCCAGCAGTCATTGCCCAGAGCGGTGATCTCCTGTTCCTCTACTTCGTCAAACTCGTCATAGATCTCGCCCACCAGTTCTTCCAGCAGATCCTCCAGAGTCAGCAGACCGGAGGTGCCGCCGTACTCGTCCACCACGATGGCCATATGGACCTTCTGCTTCTGCATATCACGCATCAGCGTGTCGGCCTTCACTGACTCGGGCACGAAAAAGACGGGGCGCAGGATCTCACGCAGGGTTTTGGGCTGGGGCAGACGGGCGTTGAGCAGATATTCACGGGTGTTCAGGATGCCCACGATATCGTCCACGTCCTCGCCGCACACCGGGAAGCGGGACAGACCGCTCTCCCGGATGGTATTGACGATCTCCTCGTCGGAATCGTCCAGCCAGATGATCTCCATATCGGTGCGGTGGACCATAACGTCCTCCGCGGTGGTGTCGTCGAACTCAAAAATGTTTTCGATCAGCTCTTTCTCCTCCTGATCGATGGCGCCGGTCTCTTCACCTTCACCCACCATCAAAAGGATCTCCTCCTCGCTGACCTCTTCGATCTGTGCCTTGGGGTTGACGCCGAACAGCCGCAGCGTCAGGTTGGCAACCGCCAGCATCAGCCGGCACACCGGGCGCAGCAGTTTTTCCAGCAGGGAGGCCAGGGGGTATACCTTGCACACCAGCTGATCGGCACGGTGCCAGGCGTACCGCTCGGTGGCCAGATCCATCAGGGCCACGCCCACCATCAGCAGCACCACCCAAACGATGGCGCCCACCAGTTCCCGCACGCTTTCTCCGGCGGGGACCAGATTTTCGATCCACTGCACGAACTGGGCGGTGAGGGGATTCATCACGGCGAAAAAGCCGAAGCCGATGGCACCCACCCGCAAGGCGGCGCAGAAATCATCGGGCTCCTGCACCACGGGCAGTATCTTGGCGGCTTTTTTATCGCCTTCTTCGGCGGCGTGGATGAGCTTGCTCTCGCTGCACTCACGAACGGCATAGGCCGCAAGGGAGCAGAAAGCACCCAAAAACACAAACAAAACTTCCAACAACAACCATCGGCCAACAGGGTCTGACAAAACGATCACTCCATTATGTTTTCAAAAATTCTGTGTCTTCACAGTTAAAGTTATTATAGCATGACCCCCCGGGAAAAGCAACGGCGGAAAACCCGCCGTTTTGCCGGGAAAATCCGTAAATTTACGATTCGTTCACGGAAAGCCCTTGCCTAAGTCACGGATTTGCGGTAAAGTAAATGAATACGATATCTGCGATCCTGTGGAGGCAATACTATGCGAAACTGGCTGCAAAAAGTCATGGCGGGCCGTTACGGCGTGGACGAGTTCAACCGCTGTTTGAACATGACGGCGCTGATCACCCTCGTGCTGTCCGTACTGTTCAACGGCGCACTCAGCATGATCTTTTGGCTGATGGCCATCATGGCGCTGATTTACAGCTACTTCCGGATGTTTTCTCGAAACACCTACCGCCGCCGTGCGGAAAACAACGCCTATCTCACCCTGCGCTACAGCCTGACCTGCAAGTTCAGCGGCATCAAGCAGCGCAGGGAGCAGAGGAAGTATTACCGCTTCTTTAAATGTCCCAAGTGCGGCATCACCACCCGTGTTCCCAAGGGCAAGGGCAAGATCCGCATCACCTGCCCCAAGTGCGGCGAAAGCTTCGTCCGCAAGAGCTGATGTTCGGGTATGTGATCGCCCGGAAGGACACCCTTTCGGAAACCCGGCTGGCCCGGTACCGGGGCTGCTACTGCGGTCTGTGCCACGCCCTCAAGGAGCGTTACGGCAATCTCCATCGGCTGGCCCTCAATTACGACATGACCTTTCTCATTCTGGTGCTGTCCTCCCTCTACGAGCCGGAGGAACGCCGGGACGCCACCCGCTGCGTCATCCATCCCGCCAAGCCCCAGGCCTTTTGGCTGACGGAGTTTTCCGATTACGCCGCCGACCTGACCGTCGCCCTCACCTATCACAAGCTGCGGGATGACTGGCTGGACGAGGGCGCCCGGCTGAAAAAAGGTCTGATGAACGGCCTGCAGGGCGCCTACGACCGGGTGAAGGCCCGTCTGCCCCGGCAGTGCGCCCTCATAGAGGCCGAACTGGACACCCTGCTGGCTTTGGAAAAGGCCGGCGAGGCCGTCCCCGACAAATGCGCCGCCGCCTTCGGCCGGCTGATGGCCGGGCTGTTCGTGGAGCGTGAGGACCACTGGTCCCCCGTTCTGTGGGACATGGGATTTTTCCTGGGGCAGTTCATCTACCTGCAGGACGCGGCGGTGGACCTGGCCAAGGACGCCAAAAAGGGCCGCTACAATCCCCTGCTGCTGCTCCACGGCGGACAGGTGAAGCCGCTGGCCGACTTTGAACCCATGCTGCTGATGGTGGCCGCCCAGTGCGCCGCCGCCTTTGACCGGCTCCCCCTGGTGCAGGATGCCGACCTGTTGAAAAATATTCTGTTCGAGGGCATCTGGACCCGTTATCACGAGGCCCGTGCCCGACAGGAAAAGAACGAGAAGGAGGGAACTCCCGCATGAGAGATCCCTATGAAGTGCTTGGCGTCAGCCGTGACGCCTCTGACGAAGAGGTCAAAAAGGCCTATCGCAAGCTGGCCAAGCAGTATCACCCCGACGTCAACCCCGGCGACAAAACCGCCGAGGAAAAAATGAAAGAGATCAACGCCGCCTACGACGCCATCAAGAACGGCACCGCCGGCCAGTACGGCCAGCAGGGCGCTGCCCAGGGCGGTTACGGCGGCTACAGCGGTTACGGCGGCTATTCCGGCTTTGGCGGCGCCGGTCAGGGCGGCTGGCAGACCTATACCTGGGATCCCTTCCGCGGCTGGACGGCCTACGGCTCCCAGCAGACCCGTCAGGATCCCGAGGAGACCGACGAGCTGCGGGCGGCCCGCAACTACATCGCCGCCCGGCACTATGCCGAGGCCCTCCACGTGTTGAGCAACATCGCCGACCGCACCGCCAAGTGGTACTATTACAGCGCCATCGCCAACGCCGGTCAGGGCAACCGCGTCGTAGCGCTGGAGCACGCCCGGCAGGCCTGCAAGATGGACCCCGGCAACGCCGAGTACGAAACCTATCTGGACGAGCTGGAGCGCGGCGGCAACACCTACCGTCAGGCCGGCGGCTACAGCCAGGGGATGAACCCCTCCCGCTACTGCGCCAGCCTGTGTCTGGCCAATTTGCTGTGCAACCTGTGCTGCCGCATGGGCTGCTGCTGTTAAGTTTATTCTGTTTGATTGGAGATAGAGAACATGAAGTACATCAATCAGTTGGGTTACCCCCATTTGCTCTATGTGACCAAGACCGATGTGGAGGACGAGGTCCAGCGGGAAAAGGGCAAGGTCACCACCATCCGCTCCTCCGGCTGCGGCCTGTGCTCCGCCATCATGGTGGCCGACCAGCTGCTGCCCAACAGCACCTTTGATCTCACCGACGCCATCGAACTGTCCTATGCCACCAAGGCCAACCACAAGGCCGGCACCGACTTCAAGCGCTTCGGCCCCGCCTTTGCCGAAAAGCTGGGTCTGCGCATGGAGATGGCCAACGATGCCGAATCCCTGTGCAACTGCCTGCGCACCGGCGGCGTCGCCGTCATCAACGTGGGCGGCGACTATGAAGGCCACATCGGCGTGTTCAGCCACGGCGGTCACTACATCACCGCCATCGGCATGGAGGCCGACGGCCGTGTCATCATTCTGGATCCCTCCTACAAGCCCAACAAGTTTGAGGAAGAGGGCCGCAAGGGCAAGGTGGAAATGAAGCACGACGTCATCGCCCTGTGTGATCCCCAGCTGCTGGTGGAGGACACCGCCACCCGTGACCCCGGCTTCTATCTCTTCTGGAGAGCGTAACCGCAAAACAAAACGGCACCCGTCCGGGTGCCGTTTTTTCTGTTCGTTATTCTTCCAGACCGAAGGCCTGCTGGGAGGTATACATCCCGGGCGCCTTGTCCCGGAGATACAGCATACACTCCAGACCGCCTTTGGCAAAGGTGCCGTAATCGTAGGCGTGATGGGTGATCTCGATGCGTTCGCCGTCCATGCCGAAGATCACCGTGTGGGTGGAGGGCAGGTTGCCCGACCGCACCGAATGATAGGTGATCTCCCCCGGCTCCCGCTGTCCGGCGCCCTGCCGGCCAAACCGTGCCGCCCGCGCCCAATCGGTGTGCAGGCTCTCGGCGATGATGCGGCCCATCACCTTGGATGTGCCGCTGGGGGCGTCCATCTTTTTGTTGTCGTGCATTTCGATGATATCCACATCCGACTCCCCGCCCACGATGGCGGCAGCCTTTCGCAGCAGCTCGTAGACCAGGTTCACCGCCTTGGAGGTGTTGTGGGACTCGGCGATGGGGATGACTTTGGCCGCTTCGGCGATGGCGGCCTCCTGATCGCTGTCAAACCCCGTGGTGCCCAACAGCAGGGGCTTTTTGTGCCGGACACAGGCATCCAGCACCGCCATGGACAGCTCCACAGTGGAAAAATCGATAACGCCGTCGCATTGGCCGATGATGTCCTCGATGGCATCATAGACCGGCGCGCCCACCGGGGCGCTCATGGCGGCGGCGCTGATGTCCTTGCCGATATATTCCCGTCCGGGTCTGCCCACCGCGCCCACGATGGTAAAGGCCTCCGGCCGTTTCAGTGCCTCCCGCACCACCAGCCGGCCCATTTTTCCGCCGGGTGCCGTGATCACGATCCGCATAACGTTTCCTCCCGTCCGCTGATGGAAAGCCGGCACCCACAGGGGTGCCGGCTCTTTTCATGCTGTGTTACTTTGCCAGTTCCTGATAGGCGCTCTTGACGATGGCCACGCAGTTTTCCAGGCTGATGGTGCCGCTGTTCAGGCACAGGTCGTAGTTTTCGGCGTCCTCCCAGGCCTTGTCGCAGTAATGTTGGCAATACCGGGCGCGCTGTTTGTCGATGTTCTTGACGATCTTCTGGATGTCCTCGGCGTTGTCGCCGTATTCTTCCACGGCGCGCTTGCAGCGGGCCTCCAGAGGACCGCAGACAAAGACCCGCAGCACATCGTATTCCTTCTCCAGCACCCAATCGGCGCAGCGGCCCACGATGACGCAGGGGCCCTTGTCGGCCAGAGAACGGATGGCCTTCGCCTGGGCCAGGTACACCTGGTCGGACAGCGACAGCATATTGGGGTTAAAGGCGCCGGCGTTGGAGGTGAAGTTGGTCACCAGAGAAAACAGCAGGCTCTGGGTCAGCTGCTGCTCCTGACCGCGGATGAAATCGGCGGCCAGACCGCTCTCCTTGGCGGCCAGGTCGATGATCTCACTATCGTAAAAGGGGATGCCCAGTTCTTCAGACAGGCGCTGGCCGATCTTGCGGCCGCCGCTGCCGTACTGACGGCTAATGGTAATGATCAGGTTTTTCATGAAAACATCCCTGCCTTTCCTTTAGATCTTATGTTTATTTTACGGCTTTTTGCCCGGAATGTCAACCGCCGCCGCGGCATATCCTCCCATGAGGTGAGTTTGATGAAGCGTGTACTTTGGATGGCGGCCCTGCTGCTGCTGCTGACCGGCTGCGGCAGGCAGGCCGAGGCCTTCGCGCCCCGGGGCAGTTCGGTGGAGCTGCCGGTGATCATGTACCACAGTCTGGTGACCGACGAGGGAGCCGCCGCCCCTTATGTCTGTCCCATCAGCCGGGTGGAAAGCGACCTGCGTTGGCTGACGGAAAATGGGTACCGCTGCGTGTCGCTGGCGCAGCTCATCGCCTTCGCCAACGGCGAGGCAGGCCTGCCGCCCAAGCCGGTGCTCCTCACCCTGGATGACGGCTACCGCAACAACCTCACCCTGCTGCCGCCCCTGCTGGAACGGTACGACGCCTGCGCCGTTATCGCGGTGGTGGGAGAATACACCGACATCTACACCGCCTCCGGCGAGGACGGCTCCCCCCACTCCTGCATGAGCTGGCAGGATCTCTCCCGTGCGGCACAGACCGGCCGGCTGGAGCTGGCCAACCACTCCTATTACTTTCACCGGCTCACCGGCCGCCGCGGCAGCGCGAAAATGCCCGGCGAGAGCCAGGCCCACTGGCAGTCGGCCTTCACCGCCGACACCCGGTCGCTGCAGCGGGCCATGGAAGCGCACGGCCTGGAGGCGCCGGTGTGCTACGCCTACCCCTACGGCCAGCTCACCGAGGGCGCCGACAAACTGCTGCGGGACATGGGGCTTCCGGTGAGCCTCGCCTGCAGCGAGGTTCGTTCCACCGTGGTCTCCGGCGATCCCGCCACCCTCTTCGGCCTGGGCCGCTTCAACCGTGACGGCCGCCTGACCACCGAAGCCTTCATGCAAAAACTGCTGGGATAACAAAAGGCGGACTCCCGTCCGCCTTTTATCCATAGATCACAGATCTTTTAAGTCCGCAGCCAATCGGCAAAGCCGTGATACCGCGTTCAGCGCCTCCCGTACGGCAGTTTCCTGTTCCGCGAAGTTTTCGTGAAACGATACCGCCCATTGTGGGTTTTCCAACCGCACCGAGGCCGACTTTCCGGTTTTCTCAAGACGCATATCGGCCGCCAATCGTTCACCCAGCACGGTGCGCAGCTGATCGCCGCGGTCACCAAATCCCGGAAACTCCAAGTCCACGATTCCTTTTTGCGACTTGTAGATCACCCTGACCTTTTCCAGTGCTGTACGGAATTCCGGCCAGGCAGCACTGCCGCCCTTGGGCGTATCTGCGCCCAGCATCGACAGCTGCGGGTAGTGCTCCCCACAATAGCGCCGCAGGCATCGCCAAAAAGCCGTAACGGCTTCCACTTCCCGCACCTGATACCCCGCTCGATTTTGCTCGATCGCAAATTCGACCATCGCGTTTTTAAAACGGCTTCTTACCGTTGCCTGCTGCGCAAACCACGCTTGGAGCTGTTCGTATGTAACACGATAGCGATACGCCGCGTTTTCATCATTTTGGTGCGCATCATGATATGCCTGTGGGGCAACCAGTATCACGTGGTACTCGTCATATTCTCCCCGCCGCTTTGCTTGCTCTGCTCGCTTATGGTATCGCAGACTTTGCTCGGGCATCGTCGGCGCGTCAATTTTATCTTCAATAAGCAGCGCCACTTTTCGATTCGCGTATTGCAGTACCAGCGTAATATCCGACTCGCCTTCCGCCTCCGACAGAGAGTGCGCGGCGAATATCACCTCACAGCTTCCGCCAAGGCCCGCGGCATCAAGGAACAGTTCCGCAAAAGATGGGCTCTCCAGGAACTCTTCCAGTATCAGCAGATCCATATCACGCTCATAGATTTTTTTGAAACAGATCTCCACGCCTTTCACGCCTCTCTCAATCATTTCGCAGGCATACCCATTCAAGAAATATACCTGCCGTTTCCCCTTCGGTGTCAGCGGAAAACAGGACCGTGGCTTTCTCTTGAAAGGATGTCAAAAAATCTTCGATCACACCGATCAGAATACCCGGCGACGCATCCGGGGAGCAGGAAAAGCGCAAAAGCAGCACGTCCGCGTTTTCAGCCAACGCCCGATCCACAACCGCCTCCATACGGTCGGTGATGCAATCGACGCTGTACGCGGTGCCCATCGAGCAGACACGCTTCCCGGAAACATTTTCCAGAACATCGGAAAAAGCAAGCGACATCAACTGCTCTTCATTAAGACCGCTGTCCAGCAGCCGCGCCAGTCTGGCCCGATGGGCTGCCGCAGCCTTTATCCAAGCGGTTTGGTGTGTTGCCGTGTCACAGGCACACACCGTTTCTCTCGATTCGGCGACGCTATACCGTTTTTGCGACGATGCCGCCTCATACGACGCCCGCAGCGTTTCGCACCGTTCGATCTGTGCCCGAAGCACGGCGGCACGCGCGTTCAAAAGGTCGATCACGCTGCGCCCGCCCGACAGGTGTTCACTTATTTCCCGCAGTGTCATCCCGGTTTCCTGCAGCGAGCGAATCTGAAAATACCGGTCGGCAGCACTCCTGCGGTAATAGCGGTAGCCGTTTTGGTGCGATACATAGTCGGGCGAAAGGACACCGACGCGGTCATAATGCCGCAAAGTTTTCACTGTCGTACCGCAGAGTTCCGCAAACTTACTGATGTGCATCATGGAATCATCACCCCTTCCGCACCTATATTCTCTCTCCCCTTAAGGAGAAAGTCAACCCGGGGATAACAAAAAACCGCACCCCGTTTGGGGTGCGGCTTGTGTTTGTTTTATCAGTCTGCGGTGTAGGGCAGCAGAGCGATATGACGGGCACGCTTGATGGCCACGGTCAGCTGACGCTGATGCATGGCGCAAGTGCCGGTCATACGGCGGGGCAGGATCTTGCCGCGATCGGAAGTGTACTTCCGCAGCTTGGCGGTATCCTTGAAGTCGATGTAGGCGACTTTATCCACGCAGAACTGGCAAACCTTCCGGCGACGACGATTGTCGCGGGCGGGACGCTCGGATCTGTTTTCCATGATCGTTTCCTCCTTAAATCAGGTTAGAACGGGAGGTCGTTGTCATCACCGGGCAGCGCGGCAAAGGCGTTTCCGCCCAGACCGGCCATGGGATCGAAACCGCCCTGAGGCAGGTCGTTCCGGGGCTGGCTATCACGCTTAGGCTCGGCAAAATGTACTTCTTCAGCGACGACTTCCACAGATTTGCGCTTGTTGCCCTGCTTATCCTCCCACATCCGGGTCTGGATGCGGCCGGCAACGGCAACTTGCTGACCCTTGACGAAGTACCGGCTGACAAACTCAGCGGTCTTGCCCCAGGCGACGATATCAATGAAATCGGTCTGAGGCTGCTCACCCTGACGGGTGAAGCTGCGATTGACGGCAAGGGTAAAAGATGTTACGGAATTATTGTTGGGGGTTCGGCGAAGTTCGGGGTCGGCAACCAGCCGGCCCATCAGAATGGCCTTGTTCAGCATGGCTGCAGCCTCCTCTTATTCCTTCGCGACGATGATAGAGCGGATGATACCGTCGGTGATCTTGTACACGCGGTCCAGCTCAGCGGGGAAGTCGGGCTTGGAATCAAACTCGACCAGGGTGTAGTAACCCTCGGGCATATCGTCGATGGCGTAAGCCATGCGGCGCTTGCCCCAATCTTCCACCTTAACGATCTCACCGTTGGCAGCGATCAGGTTGGTGAACTTCTCCACCAGGCCCTTGATAGCCTCCTCGGTCAGAGTGGCGTTGACGATGAAGATGGTCTCGTACTTACCGGTAATTTTGGGCATCTCTTTGCACCTCCTTTTGGACATTTGGCCTGCGCTCATAGCGCAGACAAGGATAACATATAGATATTACACATTCACCGAAGAAATGTCAAGAGAAATTTTTCATTTTTCGCAAATTTCTCTGTGCTTTTTTATTGACGGAAAAATGCGGCTGTGCTAATATGACAAATGGTAAACCATTACTCCTGCAGGAGGTTTTTATTATGAAAGAAATTATCAAGCAGTTCGGCGTGCTGGTTCTGGGCCTTGCCATTATGAGCTTCGGTTCCGCCATGGGTCTGGTGGCCGACTTGGGCCTGGGTCCCTGGGACGTGCTCAACGACGGTACCGCAAAGTTCTTCCAGGGTATGTTCAACATCAAGCTGGCCAACGGCGCCGACCTGATCACCTTTGGCCGTGCCAACATCACCATCGGCCTGCTGGTCCTCATCATTGATATTCTGTGCAAGGAGCGTCTGGGCTTCGGCACCTTTATCAATATCGCCCTGTGCGGCAACATCGTGGACCTGTGCACCGGCGATATGATCCCCACCTTTGCCCTGCTGCCCGACTGGCGCGGCCTGCCCATGGGCGAAGACTTCGGCATCCGCTTTATCCTCACTGTGCTGTCCCTCATCCCCTGCAGCTACGGTATGTACATTTATATGTCCGCCCGTCTGGGCAACGGCCCCCGCGACAGCCTGATGGTGGCCATCTCCCGCCGTGTCACCAAGTTCCCCGTTGGTATGATCCGTCTGTGCATGGAGTGCTGCGCCTTCCTGACTGGCTGGGCCCTGGGCGGCTCCGTGGGCGTCGGTACCATCATCACCGTTCTGCTGGCAGGCCCCACCATGCAGATGATTTTCAAACTGCACAAGTTCGACGTCCACCAGCTGAAGCCCGAAACCATCCCCGAGACCCTCTCCAAGTTCCGCAAGGCCTTCTCCAAATAAACCTTGCATTTTCACAAAAAATACAGTATACTATATGGGCGATATCTTATCGCCCATATCTTTTTGCTGGTGTAGCACAGTCGGTAGTGCAGCTGATTCGTAATCAGCAGGTCGCGTGTTCAAGTCACGTCACCAGCTCCAATAGGAAAAGCCAGTCTGCGGACTGGCTTTTCCTATTGGAATCCTACGGAATTTTATAGGGTTTTCGGGGTGTTTGCTTTCTGCCGGGAGCGGTTGACCTTTTTGCAAAGTTTTGGTATACTTTATTTATTATAATATTGGAGGTACCCCCTATGAGCAAGATGAAGCAGCTTTGGCCCCGTTCCTTTGAAGCCGACTCGGTGAAAGGCGTTCTGGTGGCCCTCGCCTTTTACGTGATCCTCAACATCATCGTCGGTTTCGTGGTGGGTCTTCTGGAAGGTCTGCCCATTCTGGGTTTCGCCTTTAAAATCTTCAAGGCCATCCTGCTCCTGTATGTGTTCACCGGCATCTCTCTGGCGGTGCTCAACTATTTCGGCATCGTAAAATAACCGTATTGATCAAAATATTTTTTGAAGCAGCCGTATATCGGCTGCTTTTTTTGCGTAAAATAGTCTTATTTCAAAAGAAAACATTTTTAAGAATAATTCTTAAAAAAGCTATTGACATTTTCGGATTTATAGTATACTATTTTGGTAGAAATTAAAACACACCCACACATCACACAAGGAGGAAGTACAATGTCGGTTCATCATATTACCAAAGAAAACTTTGAGCAGGAGATCCTGAACAGCGAAAAGCCTGTGGTCCTGGATTTCTGGGCTGACTGGTGCGGCCCCTGCAATCGGCTGACCCCCATCATCGAGGAGCTGGCCGCTTCTCACCCCGAGCTGAAGGTGGCCAAGGTCCACGTGGACCAGCAGCGTGAGCTGGCCAAGCAGCACAAGGTTTTCAGCATCCCCACCCTGGTCATTTACAAAGACGGTCAGATCACCGCTCGCTCTACCGGCGTCCGCCCTGCCAGCGAGATCCTCGATCTGATCTGACGATAACACACATCTTATACAACAAAGGAGAAAAAATTATGTCTAACGTTCGTTTTTATCAGTGCAAAGAATGCGGCCTGCTGGCCCTGTCCTTCAACGGCAAAGAGATCCCCGGCCTGAACGAGCTGGTCCCCAACACGGTGGACGCCAGCGGTGAAAAGCACATCCCCGTGGTCAAGGTGGAAGGCGACAAGCTGGTCGCCCGCATCGGCTCGGTGGATCACCCCATGCTTCCCGAGCACTTCATCCAGTGGGTCTTTGTGGAGACCGACAAGGGCATCCACCGTCTGGACCTGCAGCCCGGCGAGGCTCCCGAAGCCGTCTTCTCCATCCCCGGCGAGAAGCCCGTGGCCGTTTACGAATACTGCAACCTCCACGGTCTGTGGAAGACCGAACTGTAACGGCAAATACAGCAAAAAAAGCACCCCAAAAGGGGTGCTTTTCTTTTAAAATACCATCTGTACCAAAAGCATATAGCACACCGTACCCCCCAGAATGGACAGCAGGGTGTTATGCTTCCACAGATGCAGACCGGCGGTGACGGCTACGCCCAGCGCGGCGGGCAGCACCGACGAAAGGTCGGTCACCGACACCTCCTTGAGGCAGTACACCACCAGCATACCCATGATGGCATAGGGCAAAACCTTGCCCAGATAGGTGATGAAGGGCGGCGTCTGCCGCTTGTCCCCCAGCAGCAGGAAGGGCAAAAACCGGGTGGCCATGGTGCCCGCCATCATGGTGAGGATGAGGATCACGGCGTGGGTACGGTCACTCACGGGCGGCACCTCCCTCCAGGCTGGGACGCAGGGCGGTCAGCGCCAGAGTGATGACCACCATGGACGGGATGAGGAAGATCTCCTGTCCGAACAGCACCAGGCAGAGCACGGTGGCGGCCACGCCCAGCAGGGCGGGGCGGTGCTCCTTCGTGCCCGTCCACTGTTCCACGAACACCGTGACAAACAGAGCGGTCATGGAGAAATCGATGCCGGTGGTGTCAAAGGGAATGACCTGCCCCAGCAGGCCGCCCACAAAGCTGCCCAGCACCCAATAGCCGTAATTGAACAGCGACACCAGCAGACGGTAGGTGTGGGGATCCTCCCCTTCCGGCGTTTTGCCGTCGCACAACAGCGAGTAGGTCTCGTCGGTGAGGGTAAAGATGAGCAGCGGCTTCTTTTTGCCGGCGCCGCGGTACGTATCGTACATAGACACGCTGTAGAAAATGTGCCGGGCGTTGACCATCAGGGTGGTCATGGCGGTGACCAGCACCGACGCGCCGCCGGAGATCAGGCTGACGCCCACGAACTGCATGGAACCGGCGAACACCAGCAGGCTGAACAGCAGCGCCCACAGGGGGCCGAAGCCTGCCTCGCCCAGCAAAATACCAAAGCCGATGCCCAGCACCACGTAACCCGCCATCACCGGCAGCGACCGGAGAAAGGCGGTTTTGACAAGAGAATTTTTCATACTTTTTTCACGCTTTCCTGTGTGAAATCGTGGACTATCATAGCACATTTTGGAAAAATCCGCAAGGGCCGCCGCCTTGCGCGCCCTCGCCCTTTGTGGTACAATCTTCCCATGAAACAACGAAAAGGAGTTTTGAATATGGATCTGCAAACCGCCCTGCGGCAGCTGGAAGAGCTGCAGCAGAAATTATTCGCCTTCCGCACCGCCTCCTCCGCCCTCTATCTGGACGGCGTTACCGTGGCGCCCCGTGACACCTCCGAAGGCCGCGGCGTGGCCCTGGGCATTCTGGCCGGTGAGGAGCACAAGCTGTTTTCCTCCGCCCAGACCGGCGAACTCATCGCCTTTCTGGAGCAGCACAAGGAAGAACTGACCGCCGAGGTGGCCCGTCAGGTGGTGCTGCTGCGCCGCAGCTACGACCAGCTGTCCCGTATCCCTGCCGAAGAATATATGGAGTACGCCCAGCTGACCAACCAGGCCAGCGACGTGTGGCACCGTGCCAAGGAGACCTCCGATTTTGAGCTGTTCCGTCCCGCTCTGGAAAAGCTGGTGGCCTTCCAGAAGAAGTTCGCCGGATACTATGACAGCACCAAAGCGCCCTATGACGCCCTGCTCAACGAATACGAGCGCGGCATGACCATGGACAAGCTGGACCTGTTCTTCAGCACCCTGCGGGAAAAGCTGGTGCCCGTCATCCGTGCCATCGGCGAAGCACCCCAGGTGGAGGACGGTTTCCTCCGCAAGACCTATCCCGTGGAGATCCAGCGGAAGTTCTCCGACTACCTGATGGACGTGCTGGGCATGGACCGCGCCCACTCCACCATCGGTGAGACCGAGCATCCCTTCACCCTCAACTTTACCAGCCAGGATGTGCGCATCACCACCAACTACAGCGAGACCGACCTTTCCGGCTCCATGTACTCGGTGATCCACGAGGGCGGCCACGCCCTGTACGAGCTGGGCGTCGACCCCGCTTACGACTACAACTGTCTGGGCGGCGGCGTGTCCATGGGCGTTCACGAGAGCCAGTCCCGGTTCTACGAAAACCTCATCGGCCGCTCCCTGCCCTTCATCCGGGCCATCTTCCCCAAGGTGCGGGAGTTCTTCCCCCAGCAGCTGGAAGGCGTCACCGCCGAGGACTTCTACAAGGCGGTCAACAAGGCCCAGCCCTCCCTCATCCGCACCGAGGCCGACGAGCTTACCTACTGCCTCCACGTGATGGTCCGCTACGAGATCGAAAAGCAGCTCATCGGCGGCACACTGGAGGTCAAGGACATTCCCCGGACCTGGAACGCCCTGTACAAGGAATACCTTGGCGTGGACGTCCCCGACGACAAGCACGGCTGCCTGCAGGATTCCCACTGGTCGGGCGGTATGTTCGGCTACTTCCCCTCCTACGCTCTGGGCAGCGCTTACGGCGTGCAGATGCTGCGCAACATGGAGCAGGATATCGACGTGTGGGGCCCCGTTTCCGGCGGCGACCTGTCCCCCGTCACCGCCTGGCTGAAAGATAAGGTCCACAAGTACGGCTGCCTGCTGGAGCCCGGCGACATCGTCAAACAGGCCTGCGGCGACTTTGACCCCACCGTTTACACCGATTATCTGCAAGACAAATATCTCCGCCTGTACGGTTTGAAGTAAGGAGGCCCTATGTTCCCGGACATTCCCGCCCCCGCCCTTGGGGTGCTGACACAACTGCATAACGCCGGCTTTGCCGCCTATGTGGTTGGCGGCTGTGTCCGGGACAGTCTGCTGGGGCGTGTGCCCGGGGACTGGGACATCACCACCGCCGCCCGTCCCCAACAGGTCCACGAGGCCCTGCCCGGTCTCACGGTGCTGGACACCGGCCTGCAGCACGGCACGGTGACGGCCGTGGCGGAGGACCTGCGGCTGGAGATCACCACCTTCCGCACCGAAGGCACCTATTCCGACCACCGGCGGCCCGACAGCGTGACCTTTGCGAACACGGTGGAGGAGGATCTGTCCCGCCGGGATTTCACGGTGAACGCCATGGCCTATTCCCCCATGACCGGTCTGGTGGACCCCTTCGACGGTCAGGCCGACCTGAAGGCCGGCATCCTCCGCGCGGTGGGCGATCCCCAAAAACGCTTTGACGAGGACGCCCTGCGCATCCTCCGGGGCCTGCGGTTCGCCGCCCGTCTGGGGTTCGCCCTCGAAGCGGACACCGCCGCCGCCATGCACCGGCAGAAGCATCTGCTGTCCGCCCTGGCCCAGGAGCGTATCCGGGCCGAACTGCTGCCCATCCTTTGCGCCCCCCACGGGGTGGAGGTGCTGCGGCAGCACCGGGACATCTTCGCTGTCATCCTGCCGGAGATCGCCCCCATGTTCGACTTTGACCAGCAGAATATGCACCACCAATATGACGTGTGGGAGCACACCCTCCACACCCTGGAGCACGTCGCGCCCCAGCCCGACCTGCGGCTGGCCATGCTGCTCCACGACTGCGCCAAACCCGCCCGGTTTACCGTGGACTTCCGGGGGGACGGCCACTTTTACGGTCACGCCGCCCGGGGCGCCCTCATCGCCCGGCAGGCGCTGGAGCGGCTGCGCTGCTCCCAGGCCCTCACCCAGCGGGTGGTGCGGCTCATCCACTACCACGACCACGACATTCTGCCCTCCCGCAGGAGCCTGCTCCGCTGGTTGGGCACGATCGGCGAGGCCGATCTGCGGGATCTTCTGTACATCAAGATCGCCGACAATCTGGCCCAACACCCCAAGTATCTCCGGGTGGAGCGCTTTCAGCAAACGCTGGCGCTGCTGGACGCCCTGCTGGCCGAGCAGCCCTGCTTTGACCGGGGCAGTCTGGCCCTCAAGGGCGGCGATCTGGTGGCTTTGGGGTACACCGGCCCCGCCGTGGGACAGGCTTTGGATCGGCTGGTAAATGCCGTCATCGACGGCGCGGTGGACAACGAGCGCTGCGCCCTGCTCCGCTTTTTGCAGACGTAAAAAAAGACCTCCGTGCGCTGCACGGAGGTTTTTCTTATTCTTCGTCCTTCAGTTTTCGACGCAGACGGGACAGCGTCACCGGCGTCATGCCCAAAAAGGAGGCCACGTGCTTGCCGTTGACCAGCTTTTCCAGCTGCGGATACTGCTCCAAAAACCAGCGGTACCGTGCCATGGCGTCGCACCGGTACAGCAGCATTTTGATGTTCCAATGGCGCCGCAGCGCCTGTTCCAGCTGGGCGCAGTACATCTTCATGATCTCGGGACGGTCCAGCATGGACAGCAGTTCCTGCAGGGGCAGCACCACCAGCTGACAGTTGGTGATGGTCTCGATATGCACTGCCGAGGGCGCGTAAAAGCCGCCGCAGCCGATCACCGGATCGCCGGCATGGCAGATGAAGCAGTCGGTGATGTCCTGACCGTTTTCCTCCACCACATAGCAGCGCAGAACGCCCTCCGCCAAAAAGCACAGCTCGGTCATCTGCTCGCCCATGGAAACCAAGCGGGTGCCCCGCTCCACCGTCTCTACCCGGGAATGCTCCTCGAAGATCTTCAGGATCTCCGGTTCGCGGAGCCCCAGTACCGTTTTATAAAACTCCTTGATGCGCACCGATCGTACACACCCCTTCTGTATATCATAGCCTGTTCATTATAAACGCATAAAAAGATTTAATCATTATCGCAAGTTAATTATTTAAAAGTTATTTCCTTTTTTTGCCGTGGGAACAGAAAAAACCACCCTTCCGGTGACGGAAAGGTGGTTTTATTGCATTATTCCCGGGAATCGCTCTGGGGTTCCTTCTGCAGCGCTTCCACAGCACGGGCGGCTGCCTCGGCGGCTTCCTCCGCGGCACGGGCCTGCTGCTGGGCCTCATAGGCCTGCATGGCTTCCCGGGCGGACTGGTCGCCGGCTTCCTTCTGGCCAAGGGACTTGGCAGAGGCGGCGGGGGGCTCTTCACCCTTGTAGATGGCCTCCAGCTGGCCGTTGTCCATGGTCTCGTTGTCCAGCAGGAACTGGGCCAGACGGTGCAGGATGTCGATATTGTCCCGCAGGATCTGCTCGCAGCGGGCGTAAGCGTTATGGATCAGCGCCTTGACCTCATTGTCGATGAGAGACGCGGTCTGCTCGCTCAGCTGGTTGGTGTTGGCAAAGTCACGGCCCAGGAACACTTCGCTCTGGGTGGAGCTGAAGTCGATGGGGCCGATCTTTTCGCTCATGCCGTACTTGGTGACCATCTTGCGGGCAATATCGGTGGCACGCTGGATGTCGTTGGAGGCACCGGTGGAAACGTCATCCATGATGAGCTTTTCCGCCACACGGCCGCCCAGCAGCACGATGAGTTCTTCCTCCATCTGCAGCTTGGTGTTGTACCACTTGTCCTCCTTGGGCAGATTCAGCGTGAAGCCGCCGGCACGGCCGCGGGGGACGATGGACACCTGCTGCACGGGATCCTGGGTGGGCAGCACCCGGGAGGTGAGGGCGTGACCCGCCTCGTGATAGGCGGTGATCCTGCGCTCGTGCTCGGTGATAACACGGTTCTTCTTTTCATTGCCCATGATGACCTTCAGGAAGGCGTTGTCGATGTCCTTCAGGCCGATCTTGGACTTGCCTTCCCGGGCGGCCAGCAGGGCGGCCTCGTTCAGCAGATTCTCCAGGTCGGCGCCGGTGAAGCCCACGGTGCTGCGGGCGATGGCGTCAAAGGAAACGTCGTCCTCAAAGGGCTTTTTGCGGGCATGGACCTTGAGCACTTCCACACGGCCCTTGATATCGGGCACGCCGATATAGATCTGGCGGTCGAAACGGCCGGGACGCAGCAGAGCGGGGTCCAGAATGTCGGCACGGTTGGTGGCAGCCATGACGATGACACCGGCGTTGTTGCCAAAGCCGTCCATCTCTACCAGCAGCTGGTTCAGGGTCTGCTCACGCTCGTCGTGACCGCCGCCCAGACCGGCGCCGCGCTGACGGCCAACGGCATCGATCTCGTCGATGAACACGATGGCGGGCGCGTGCTTCTTGGCCTGGTCAAACAGGTCACGGACACGGCTGGCGCCCACACCGACGTACAGCTCCACGAAGTCGGAGCCGGAGATGGAGAAGAAGGGCACGCCGGCCTCACCGGCCACAGCCTTGGCGATCAGGGTCTTACCGGTACCGGGAGGGCCCACCAGCAGAACGCCCTTGGGGATACGGGCGCCCAGGGCCATATACTTCTTGGGTTCCTTGAGGAAGTCCACGATCTCTTCCAGATCGGCCTTTTCCTCGTCGGCGCCGGCCACGTCCTTAAAGGTGACCTTTTTCTGGTCGTTGGGATTGGCCATCTTGGCGCGGGACTTGCCAAAGTTCATGGCGCCGCCGCCACCGCCGCCCTGGCGGTTCATCATAAACATCCAGAAGGCGCCCATCAGCACGATGATGACGATATAGGGCAGCATGGAGTACCAGACGGAATAGTGCTGCACCTCATAGTTCACCACCAGCGTGCCGGCTTCCTGCTGCGCCTCGATCTCGTCGCCAAGATCTTCCATGAAATAATCCATGTTGGTCACTTCATAGATCATCTGGCTCTTGTCCTGCAGGGTCAGCAGAATGGCGTTGTCGCCGATGATCATCTCGGTGGCCTTGCCCTCCTGGATGACCTTGCGCACGTCGGTATAGGACGTGGCGGGCACTTCCTCGCCGGGGCCGGTGAGCACGCTGATGGTCACCAGCAGCACGATGAAGAAGATGATATAGATGCCTACGCCGCGGCCTTTGGGTTTCTTATTGTTCAAAAGCTATTTCACTCCTCTTTCCGGGAATCGCTTACTCTCCGTAAACTTCGGGCTTGAGCACAGCGATCTCGGGATAATTACGATAAATTTCAGCGTAATCCAGACCGTAGCCCACGATGAACTCGTCGGGCACTTCCAGGCCGTTGTAATCCACATTGATCTCCACCTTGTGACGGGCAGGCTTGTCGAACAGGGTGCAGATCTTGATGGAGGCGGGATTGCGCTGCTTGAGAATGCGGATCAGGTTGGACAGAGTGATACCGCTGTCCAGAATATCCTCCACGATAATAACATCTTTTCCTTCGATATTGGTGTCTAAATCTTTAATAATTTTCACAGAACCGGAGGAAGTGGTTCCCTTTCCGTAGCTGGACACCACCATAAAATCAACGGTGCAGGGGATCTCGATGGCACGGACCAGGTCGGCCATGAAAATAAAGGCTCCCTTCAGAACGGCCACCATCACGGGGGTCTTGCCCTTATAATCTTCGCTGATCTCACGGCCCAGGCGGGCGACGGTCTTTTCCAGATCCTGCTTGGAATACAGGGTCTTGAGCATATCGTTCTTCATACAGACGGGATCACGGTTCATAGGATTATCCTCCTGCAGGTTATTTTTATTTCTTTTTCTTCCGGCAGGCGGACGGCACAAATGTCGCCCACGGCCAGTATTCTCTCATTATGGCACAAAATCGGGATACTGTCACGGAATTCTTTGGGGATTTTCTGCTCGATGAGCAGTTTTTTTACGGTTTTGGTGCCGTAAGGCAGGCGAATGGCATCGCCCTCCCGTCGGGAACGGACAGTGAGCATGCCCTCGCCGGCGGCAAAGGTGACTTCCCACTCGCCGAAGCGGCCGGTCTCTCCGGGCCGAAGGTCGAACCCTTCGGGCGTGGGCGGCGCCCCCTCCCGGGTAAAGGCCAGCCGGTCATACCGGCGGACGGCACGGCTGCCGGGCAGATGGATCTCGCCGGAGGGCCGGTCACCGCGGCACAGGGCAAACAGCGCCCGGACGTGGGGCCGCTCCAGCATCCGCCCGCCGCAGGCCCGCTGGGCCTCC
>JAFYPP010000026.1 GCA_017559995.1 Clostridia bacterium
AGAGTCTGTGCGTTGCCGGTGTAGACCAGATCGGCGGCGGCGGGAGTGGTCTCCACAGATGCCTGGGGTTCTTCGGCAATGCTCCACACTGCGGTGGCGGTGCCGGTGAAGTTGCCGGTACCGGTGACGATCAGGGTGTAAGTGCCAACATTGGTTGCGGTGTTGTCGGTGACATCGTAGGTGACGGTCAGACCATCGATCTCAACGTTTTCAACGGTCTGGGTCTGCTCCTCACCGTTGTAGGTCAGGGCCGCGCCCAGAGTGATGGCCGCACCGGCGATGTTCTTCTGGGCGATGGTCACGGCGACGGTGGCGGCTTCGCTGTCGGCATAGCCATCGGCGCCGACTACCTTATAGTAGACGGTGTACGCACCTGCCTCGGTGGCGGTGGGGATGGTCTCGGTGTATTCCTCACCGTCGATGCTGTACATCATAGTGCCGTTGGCTGCGGTGCCGGGGATGACCAGAGTCTGTGCGTTGCCGGTGTAGACCAGATCGGCGGCGGCGGGAGTGGTCTCCACCTGGGCGATATCCTCGTCGATGATGGCGGGAGCGATCACGACTTCCAGCATCTCGGGCTCGGTGTCCTTATGTTCCACACCGCCGGCCTTATAGTACACGGTATAGGTGCCGGCCTCGTTGCCCATGGGAATGGACTTGGAATAGTTCTCGCCATCCAGGCTGTACAGCATAACGCCCAGTTCTGCAGTACCGGCGGTAATAAGTGCCTGATCCTCGCCGTTCTCGATCAACCCGACCACGGCTTCGGGCGCGGTTGCCACAATCGCGTCGGGCTTGTAGATCACCACGGAATCCAGCACCACAGAACTCTGGCTGGGCTTGTGGTTGGGGATGGAATGGGTGGTGAGGGTCAGAGAATCCTCGGTCACAGTGATGGCACCGAAAGTGGTGTCACCAGCGGAGTTGCTCTTAAGCGCGAAGTTGCTGCCGGAAGCACTGCCGGGTGCAGAAACGGCGGCACCGGCGGAGTAGTAGATGATACCGTTGGTGCTGATGGCGATCTCATCGGCTTCGGTCTTCTCGCCATCCAGCAGGGAGTGAGAACGGTACAGCGTGTGGTCGTGACCGGACATCACCAGATTGAAGCCCAGCTCTTCCAGTGCGGCGATCAGATCACCGTTTTTGGAACGCACCGAGCCGCTGGTGGTGTAGGGACCGTGATGCATAGCCACGATCTTCCAGGCCTTGTCAGCGCCCTTTTCGGCCACATCCTGGCGCAGCCACTCGATGGTGATAGCGTATGCCTTATCGTAATCGTAGGTGTCGAATGCACTGGGGATACTGTTCAGCATGGCGAAATAAACATCACCATAGGTAAAGGAATAGACGGTCTGACCCTCACCAAATCCCTCGAGGTCGGTCTTGGGATAGGTGTAATGGTCATTGAAATTATCCACGCCCTTAACGTAGTTCAGTGCATCCTTCTGACCGGCGCTGAGTTCGACATCCTTGTTCAGCTCGTGGTTACCGGGAGCCACCATGGAGGGCAGGCTTGCGGTATACTCGCGAGTGGCGCTGTAAACGCTGTCATAGTCGGAAGTCTGGTTGTTCTGGATCACGTCGCCGCTGTGGATGATGAACGCGCCCTCAGGATAGAGGTCGGTGGCCAGTTCCAGACCGTTTGCATAATAGGTATACGGATACTTGTTCTGGTCCTGCGTATCGGTGAAGCTGAAGAAGGTGAAGCTGTCGGCATCTTCGGGTTCGGTCTTGAACTCGTAGACGGGGCTCCAGTTCTTGCCGTCACCGGCGCGGTAGGTGTAGGACTCACCGGGTTCCAGACCGTCGAGATGCACCTTGTGGATGTTGCGGATGGTGCCTTCGGCATCGACCTGGCGCTCATAACAGGTGCCGACAAACTCGTCAGCGGCATAGCTTTCGAAGTCGGAGTTATCCTCGTAACGCTCGGTGAGGATCACCTGCACGATGCTCTCGGTCACGGTGCTGTCGGTCCACCAGGAGAAGTCACGGGTGGTCTTGGGAGAGTCCGCGAAAGTGGTCACCAGAGACGCGGGGGTCTTCTGCTCGCCGGGAACGAACTTGGAAGGCACCTCAAAGCCGTCCAGCACGGGGTGACCCAGTTCTTCGCTCCAGACCCACACGCCCTCGAAGTCCCAGCCAAGGGCTTCATAGGTGGCCTGTTCGCCCAGTTCTTCCTTGGTGGCGGCGGATACACCCAGCTCTTCGTGGGTGGTACAGTTGGTCTGGGTGGCGGAGATCTCGTCCTCGCCGGCGGTGTGGAACACCTTCATTTCGTCCCAATAGAGGTTATTTGCGGTGGTTGCGTCGGCGGTGGAAACATTCCACCAGGCATAGACAGGATCAAAGTAATCGCTGGTGTCATTGGTAGAGATAGACACAGAGTCGACCCATGCCACGTTGCCCTCGAAGCTTTCCAGACCGCTGCTCTTGCCGCTGCGCATATCGCCCATCACGCCGCCGGCATAACGGGTACCGCTGACGGTACCGATGGCCAGCGTGTTGCGGATCACCATGTCCTTATCGGTGATGATACCGGTCATGGGAGTGTTGGAAGAGCTGTTGTCGTAGCTGGAGTTGTTCCAGGTAGTACCGCCGAAGATACCGCCCACGTGGCGGGAGCCGGTGACGATCAGGTCGGTCCAGCAATCTTCGATGGTACCGGCGTGCAGCATACCCACCAGACCGCCGGTCTGGCGCTGGCCGCTGACAGTACCGATGGCGTAACACTCACGCAGCGTACCGTTCAGGGCGCCGGCGAAGGCGCCGGTGTTGGTGTCACCGATGACGGTAACGCAGTCCAGACCCAGATTGCGGATCTCGCCGTCCCGGCCAACGTAGCCAAAGAGGCCGGTGGCAGCATGGACATCTTCCACGCCCTCGATGGTCAGGTTGCGGATCACGTGATCCTGGCCGTCGAACAGGCCGTTGAAGGCAAAGTCTTCGCCGATGGGGGCGATGATCTCGCCGCTCATATCCAGATCGGCTTCCAGATAGATCTCGTCGTTGGAGAGTTCTTCAAAATTGTCGGGATCGCAAAGATCCAGGAAATCATCTTCGTCGTAGATCTCGACGATTCTTACCTTGTTGACAGCGGGAGGCTCGACAGCCTGCAGCACGGGATGGCCCATGTCCTCGTCCCAGTACCACACATCGTCAAAGTCCCAGCCGAGGGCCTCATAGGTGGCCTGATCGCCCAGCTCTGCCGCGGTGGCGGAAGCCATATAGCCCAGTTCCTCCATATCGCTCAGAGGCACGCAGTCTGCTGCCGTCCAGGAGGTGGAGTTGGCCAGACCGGTCTTGGAGTTACCGGTATAGGTGGTGCCCTCCCAGTAGAGGTTGTTGGCAATGGTGGCGTCCGCGTCATCGCAATCCACGTCCCAATGCATATAGAGGGGGCCGTAATAGTTGTTGTCCTGAACGGTCACGGAATCCACCCAGGAAACGTTGCCCTCGAAGGATTCCAGAGGGCTGGCCAGAGAGGCGTCCGCCATATCGGCCATAAAGGCGCCGGAGAACTTGGTACCGCTGTTGCTGCCCAGCACCAGATTGTTGCGGATCACCATGGCCTGGTCGATGATGGGGCCGCCCATGGACATCAGGGGAGAATCCGTAGAGGTGGAAGAGGTAGCGCGGGACTTGTAGTCCGTACCGCCGAAGAGGCCGGCGCCGCGGTTGGTGGTGTTCATCGCTGCATCCACCCAGCAGTTCTCGATGGTACCGGCGTGGAGCATACCGGCAATACCGCCGGTGTAGCGCTTACCGGTGATGCCGCCGGTGACATAGCACTCGCTGACGCTGCCCATCAGCACGCCGGCGATGGCGCCGGTGTTGAAGGAGCCGCTCACGCTGACATTGTCCAGACCCAGCGCGTAGATCTCGCCGTCCACGCCCACCTGACCAAACAGGCCGGTGCAGTTTCCGGAACCGCTGATCTGCAGGTTGCGGATCAGGTGGCCGTTACCGTCAAAGGTGCCGTTGAAGGGCACGGTGGTAAAGGCGGGCGCAATGACGCCCTCGCCGGCCATGTTCAGGTCGGCGCGCAGAATGATGATATCGTTGGAGTAAGCCTCATGGCTGGCGGCTTCCCAGATGTCCAGGAAGTCCTCCACACTGTCGATGTAGATGGTATCCACTTCATTCTGGGGAGCGGGGAAAATCTGCAGGACGGGATGATCCAGTTCGTCATTCCACATCCAGACATCGTCGAAGTCCCAACCCAGATCTTCATAGGTTTCCTGATCCAGCAGTTCGGCTTCGGTTACGGCTTCAAACTCCATACCGTCGAAGTTCACGAACTCGACTTTTCCGTCCGCATCCCAGACCTTGCCGTTCTCATCCACTGCCATAATGCCGGAGTTGGCAAGGCCGGTCTTGGTGCCGCCCTTCAGGCTCATGCCTTCCCAGTAGACGTTGTCCTCAACGTCACCGGTCACCTCATGGTCAGCTGCCCACCAGGCATAGATGGGGCCGTAATAGTTGTTGCTGCTGTTCTTGACGGAGGTCATCCAGGACACGTTGCCCGTCAGATCCTCCAGGGGGCTGGACTCGGCTGCGCCGGCCATGGAGCCAAAGAGGCCGGAAGCATAGTTGCTGCCCGAGTTGGTGCCCATGACCAGATTGTTTCTGACCACGATGGCCTGATCGGTGATGGGGCCGTCCCAGTCGCCCACGGGGCTTTCCACCTTGGTGGGGTTGGGCTGGGTCTTATAGCTGGTGCCGCCGAAGAGGCCGCCGCCGTAACGGGTGGTGACCATGGTCGCGTCCACCCAACAGTCTTCAATGGTACCTGCGTGGAGCATGCCGGCAATGCCGCCGGTATAACGGCCGCCGTCAATGGCACCGGTGACATAGCACTGGGAAACGGTACCCATCAGCACACCGGCAATGGCGCCGGTGTTGGTGTAACCGTTGATGTTCACATCCTGCAGGCCGAGGTTCTTGACCTCGCCATCCAGACCCACGTAACCAAAGAGGCCGGTGCAGAATACCTTGTTGGCCTTCTCCGACATCGTCAGGTTTCTGATCACATGACCCTGACCGTCAAAGGTGCCGTTGAAGGGCTCCTCTCCGCCGATGGGAGAGATAGCGCCTGCTTCAGCCATGTTGATGTTGGCCGTCAGGACGATGGTTGCCTCGCTGATCTCGGCGAAGTCCATCTTGGTCAATTTGACCAGATCCTCCGCGGACGCGATCTCGATGATATCGTCATCATCCTCGGCGCTTACCGGCACAGCGACAATAGACAGCGTCATGCAGAACGCTGTCATCAGTGCCAAAAATCGCTTTAACTGTTTGCCCAATTTAATCTTCCTTTCCCTTGGCATGATCAAATCTGGCAACCGGGCGGGCATGATAATAAAATTATTTTAGCTCCCTGGCTTTGCGTCCCGTCCTTTCGGACGGTTTGCCGTTTTCAGTTTTTCCCACTTTCGGCCATGCCGAACGTGGGTTGCTCATCCAAATTGGTGTCGTATCAATTACCTTATATTATATAATGTGTTGGAACCGTTCTCCCCCGTTTCCCTAACCGCCACGGAACCCCGTTTCGGTAAGGGCGTCCCCCGGAGAAGGGCCGCGCGGCAGCAGTGTCGGCCCCCGCGCGATGGGTCCTGTATTCAGTTTCATCACGGAAGCCTCCTTTTGGGCGCACTTCGCCGTATACTCCTAATTCTATATATAATACAGTATATCGCATAAAGATGACAGTTTCGGTTACAAGTTGCGTTTTTTCTTTCAAGTCATAACAAAAAAATTCATAAATTCGCGTTATTCGCTTTTCCGCGCCGGCACAAAACAAAAAGCCTCCTGCTTTCGCAGGAGGCTTTGTCTGTTTGCTTATTCGGCGGTGTAGTTGTCGAAGTAACCCTGGATAAAGACGATGGGAGTACCCTTATCGCCGGAACCGGAGGTCAGGTCGCACAGAGAGCCGATCAGGTCGGTCAGGCGGCGGGGAGTGGTGCCCTCGGAGGCCATGTTGCCCACCAGGCTGCCGTTCTTCTTGTTGATCTCGTCCTTGATGGCTTCCTTCAGTTCGTCACCGGACAGGTGAGCGAAATCGTTGTCGGCCAGATACTTCAGCTTCAGCTCGTTGGGAGTGCCTTCCAGACCGGCGGTGTAAGCGGGAGACACCACGGGGTCAGCCAGTTCCCAGATCTTGCCCACGGGATCCTTAAAGGCGCCGTCGCCGTAGACCATGACTTCCACGTTCTTGCCGGTCTTTTCCTTCAGGCGCTTCTGGATCTCTTCCACCAGACCCTGGCAGTCACGGGGGAACAGCTTGACCTGATCCTCGGTGGCCTTGTTGGAGCCCAGCAGACCGTAGTTGGCGTTGTAGCCGCTGCCGTCAACGGAAGCGGTCATGATCTCGTCCAGACCAAAGACACGCTCGGCACCAGCGGCCTTCAGCAGGCGCTTGGTGCGAGCACGGGTGTGGATGTCGCAGTTCAGAACATTCTTGGTGTACTTCAGAATGGCGCGGCAGTCGTTGCCGAAGATGATGACAGGCTCAGCGCCGCTCTCGCGGATGAGCTGCTCATAATATTCCACATAGTCCACGCCGGTGAAGGTGTGCTTCTCGTAGCCGAACAACTCACGATACTTTTCCAGAGTCAGCACGTCGGAATAGGGGTTGACACCCTTTTCATCCAGCGCGTCCAGACTGACCAGATGGTTGCCCACCTCGTCAGAGGGATAGCTGAGCATCAGGACCACCTTCTTGGCGCCCTTGGCGATACCGCGCAGGCAGATGGCGAAGCGGTTGCGGCTCAAGATGGGGAAAATCACACCGATGGTCTCGCCGCCCAGTTTGGCGCGGACATCGTCGGCGATGTTGTCAACGGAGGCATAGTTGCCCTGGGCGCGGGCCACAATGGCCTCGGTCATGGCAACGATATCACGGTCACGGATGGCAAAACCGTCATCAGCAGCGGCTTCCAGAATAGAATTGGTAACGATCTCCGCCAGATCGTCGCCGGCACGGATGATGGGCGCGCGGACGCCACGGGATACAGTACCGACCATACGACTCATATGGGAACACTCCTTATTGTGTAGAATGTATCAAAGCGGGGTCAAAAAACTACCCCTTTTAACTCTGTTAGTATACCAGTTTTTTACGTTGTTGTAAACCGAAAACTGCACTTTTTTTCGGTAAAACAATGCAATTTTCTGGAACATTTTACACGCCGGCGAAACCAAACAGGACGCCAACCAGGGCGGACAGGGCGATAAACACCACGGGATGCAGATCTTTCGTCTGCTTTACCTTGCGGGTGAGCAGCAGCAGCACCGCGGCAAGCACCACGCCCTTCCAGTGGATCATCTGCAAAAGGCTCTCGGCCTGCAGGTTAAACAGGGATACCAGCACCACGGAAAAGCCGGCGGCGGCGATCAGGCCGGCGGAAGCGGGGCGCAGACCGCTGAACACATCGTTCACCAGCTTGCTGTCCCGGAACTTTGCCAGCACCCGGGCAATGATGAGGATGATCAAAAAGGACGGGGTGATGAGGCCCAGGCTGGCGATGATTGCGCCGGGGATGCCCGCGGTGGTGAAACCCACATAGGTGGCGGTGTTGACGCCGATGGGGCCGGGGGTGGATTCGGCGATGGCGATCATATCCACCAGCTGCTGCTGGGTGTACCAGCCGCTCTTTTCCGCCAGCGCGGTGAGGAAGGGGAAGGTGGCCATGCCGCCGCCCACGGCGAACAGACCCACCTTGAAAAACTCATAGAACAGTTTCAGAAAAATCATTTTGCCTTACCCTCCCACTTTTTGATGAGCAGTCCGGCGCAGCCGGCCAGCAGGACCCAGATCACCGGGGACAGATCCAGCAGTACCGAGCCGAGAAACACTGCCACGAAGATCACCAGAGCGGGTTTGCCCACCACCGACTTCTTCCACAGCTTGGTGACGGCGTTGAAGATCAGCACGCACACGCACACACGGACGCCGGCGAAGGCATTCTGCACCACGGGCAGGTGGGCGAAGTTGCTGAGAAAGGCGGCGATAAGGGTGATGATCACCAGCGAGGGGAACACCACGCCCAGGGTGCAGAACAGGGCGCCCGCCGTGCCGCGGGCCTTCTGTCCCACGAAGGTGGCGGTGTTGACGGCGATGACGCCGGGAGTACACTGGCCGATGGCGTAATAGTCCATCAGTTCCTCTTCGGTGGCCCAGCCGTTCTTTTCCACCACTTCCTTCTGCAGCATGGGCAGCATGGCATAACCGCCGCCGAAGGTCAGGCCGCCGATGCGGGCAAAGGCCCAAAACATCTTCCAAAGTTCTTTCATATTATTCCTCCAAAAACTGCCGGAATGCCGTCGGCAGCGCGTATTTCGTTTGCAGTTCCTCGGGCGTTGCCCATACGAAGCGAGGGTCTTCCCTGCCGCAGGTGATATCGAAGCCTTCCATCTCCCAGGTGATGTGGGTGAAGATGTGCTTTTTGTGCCGCTGGGAAAGAATGTCGTGGGGCTCGCAGCCCCACTTCGCCGCCTGTGCCAACGCAAGTTCGGGGGTTCCGGGCCCATGGCCGTTGGGCAGCTGCCACAGCCCGGCCAGCAGGCCGCTGTCGGGGCGCTTTTCAATGGCCAGTTTCTCTCCGCAGCGCAGCAGAAACACCGTGCGGTCTTCGGTCTTTCGCTGTTGTTTCCTGGGCTTCACCGGGAGTGTGTCGGTCTTTCCCTCCAGACGGGCTCGGCACCGGGCCGAAAGCGGACAGCTTTCGCATTTGGGCGGGCCGTTGGGCAGGCAGACGGTGGCGCCCAGCTCCATCAGCGCCTGGGTAAAGTCACCGGGGGAGTCGGCGGGATAGACCGCCTCCAGCAGAGCCTTCGCCCGCTTTTTCACCGCAGGATCGATGATGGGACGTTCGTCCGCCAAAAACCGGGCCAGTACCCGCAGTACGTTGCCGTCCACCGCCGCCACAGGGCGGTCAAAGCAGATGGACGCCACCGCTCCGGCGGTGTACTCGCCCACACCGGGCAGGGCCAGAAGGCCCTCGTAGGTGTCGGGAAAGCCGGTTTCTGCCACCGTCTTCGCCGCTTTTTGCAGGTTGCGGGCACGGTTGTAGTACCCCAGACCTTCCCACAGTTTGAGCAGCTGTTCTTCGGGACAGAGCGCCAGATCCCGTACGGTGGGCAGCGCCTCCAAAAACCGGGCGTAGTACCCCCGCACCGCCTCCACACGGGTCTGCTGGAGCATGATCTCCGACAGCCACACGTGATAGGGCTGCCTGTCCTTTCGCCAGGGCAGATCCCGCTTGTTTTGTTGATACCAGGGCAGCAGCAGCCCGGGCAGGTCTTTTACGTCAGCCATGGCTGCGCCTCCCTTCGTCATAATTTATTATTGTACTCCAAAACGGCGCTACCGTCAACGAAGGCGCAGTAAAAAAGAGCACCCGGTTGGGTGCACTTTCTTGGCGCTTTACTGAAATGCGTCCAGAATCTGTTTCATTTTATTTTGTGCCGCGGTTTCCTCCGCACCGCTCAGCGACAGCCGCAAAACGTAGCCGTCCTGCTGGATCCAGCCGTAAACATCCCAGCCGTTGGTAACGGAGTTCTGCGTACTGACCATGGTGCATTCCCGACCGGCGGCCGTCAGATAGTGTTCCTCTTTCTGCTGCAGCACCTTGCCACCTTCATAATCAACGCCCATGGCGCCAATGCTGCCATTGGGGTTATCGACGGTCGCAGCCGACGCAGAGAGCGAAACCCAACCGTTCCGGGTCTGGCAGGTATAAAGTGCCATGACCATGGTCAGCCGCCCCTCCCGGTCATTGTACAGACAGACGCTGCCCGGAGCGTTGAGTGTCTTCCCGCCTTCGTCGGTCACTTCCGTAGAAACGGGCGCTGCTTCCTCCAAAATGGGGTTTTCCGGGAAGTTCCATCCCAAAAAGGTTTCAATCTCCTCCAGATTTTCAAAGGGATAATACCTTGCCCCGGCGCCCTGTTGCGCGGCGCAGGTCAGCAGTTGTTCGGAGAAGCGCTCCAGCGGGAGCGTTTCGTTTCCGCTGACTTCATAGTAGGCATCCACACCGCCGTCTGCCATCAGGGCAGGCATACTGTCCGGCAGGTTTTCATTGTGATAAAACTTCACCAACAGACCGCCGGACACGGCAGCCACGCCGACGGCGCACATCACCGTCAAACAGGCCGCCACCAGCAGGGTGCGGAACTTCCGTTTTTTCCGCACAGCCGGCTGTGCCGCCTCCTGCACCAGTTCGGCATCCAGAAAACACATGGCTTCTTTGATTTTATTCTCCATTCAGGAAACCCTCCTTTGTCAAATGGCTCCGCAGTTTGTTCCGAAGGCGGAACAGCACGGTTTTGGTCTTACCCGCCGACCATCCCATGTGCTCCGCAACCTGCTCCACGCTGTCACCGTACCAGTACCGCCGCACAAAGGCCACCCGGTTTGGCTGGGACTGCTGCCGCAAAAAGGCCGAGATGCATTCGCCCAGCGCACGGCTCTCCATCTGCTCGGCAGGCGTCCCCACAAGAGCCGATGCCAATTCCAGCTCGCTCTCCTCCGCCGTGAGCGGTGCGGTTTTCAGTTGCCGGTATCGGCTGAGGGCGCAGTTGCGGGCCACCGTGCCCAGCCACCCCTTCAGGTGGTCGGTTTGCTGCTGGGGCAGGATCTTCCACGCCTGCAGCCACAGGTCGTTGAGGCACTCCTCCACATCCCGGGGATCGGTGAGGATGCGCCCCGCGATAGCGGCGCAGTACCCGCCGTACTGCCGCTGGACTGCCTCGGTGGCCGCCGGGTCGCCCGCCGCGTACAGGGCTAAAATCTGCTGATCGGTCATGCCGTTCACCTCCTCTGTTTCTTTGAAAGCTGCTTTCACCTATATAGACGCGGATAAGTATCGGTTGGTTTCAAAAATAAAAAAGAGCACCCGGTTGGGTGCTCTTTCTGTTTGTGTTGTTTGGGGAAGCAATTACTTGCCGGCGGCCATCTTGGCGATTTCCTCGGCGAAGTTCTCCTGCTTCTTCTCGATGCCCTCGCCCTTCTCGAAGCGGACAGCATCCTTCAGAACGATGGAGCCGCCCAGTTCCTTGGCGCACTTGGCAATGTACTTCTCAACGGTCAGCTCGCCGTCCTTGACGAACTCCTGCTGCAGCAGGCAGTTCTCGGCGTAGAACTTGTTCAGCTTGCCCTCGACGATCTTGGCCAGGACCTGCTCGGGCTTGCCGGCCATCTTGGGATCGTTGGACATCTGGACCATCATGATCTTACGCTCTTCCTCCAGAACGTCCTCGGTGACCTGGGACTTGTCCCAGAAACGGGGGTTCAGAGCAGCGATCTGCATAGCAACGTCCTTGCCGCACTCGGTGACCTGCTCAGCGGTCAGGTCGGTCTCCAGGTTGACCAGAACGCCGATCTTGCCGCCGGCATGGATGTAGGGGACAGAGACGCCGCCCTCGAAGATGTGGAAACGGCGAACCTTGATGTTCTCGCCGATAACCAGAACCATCTCCTGCTGCTGCTGGGTAACAGTCAGGTCGGTGCCGTTGTACTTGCACTCCATCAGAGCGTCCAGATCAGCGGGCTTGCAGGAAGCGACGGTAGCGGTGACACCCTTGACGAAGTCGACGAACTTATCGTTCTTGGCGACGAAGTCGGTCTCGGCGTTGACCTCGACGACAACGCCCATGCCGTCGACGGAAGCGGCGTAAGCCATACCCTCGGCAGCGATACGGCCGGCCTTCTTCTGGGAAGCGGCCAGACCCTTCTCACGCAGGATCTCAACAGCCTTGTCCATGTTGCCATCGGCTTCGGCCAGGGCCTTCTTGCAGTCCATCATGCCGACACCGGTCATCTCGCGCAGGTTCTTAACATCAGCAGCGGTATAAGCCATAGTATATTTCCTCCTAAGAATCAAATATTTTCAAAATCAAAAACGGGGCGGCGCGGGGTCGCGCCGCCCCGAAAAGTTGCTTTAGGGGTTACCGGAGTTCGCGCAATTACTGATTGGCGATCTCTTCAGCGGTCTTGGAAGCGCGCTTGCGGGGAGCGCGGGGGGTGGTGTCGACGGGAGCTTCCTCAGCGGGAGCGGTCTCGTCGGAGACGCTCAGCTGCTCGCCCTGACGGCCCTCGGTGATAGCGGCGCCCATGGTGGCGGCAATCAGCTTGATGGCGCGGATAGCGTCGTCGTTGCCGGGGATGACGTAGTCGGCGTCATCGGGATCGCAGTTGGTGTCGACGATAGCGACAACGGGGATACCCAGCTTCTTGGCCTCGGCGATGGCGTTCTTCTCCTTGCGCAGGTCGACAACGAACATAGCGCCGGGCAGCTTCTTCATGCCCTTAACGCCGCCCAGGTACTTCTCCAGCTTCTCGATCTCCAGCTTCAGCTTGATGACTTCCTTCTTGGGCAGCAGATCAAAGGTGCCGTCCTCGGACATACGGTTCAGCTGGTTCAGACGCTCGACGCGCTGACGCATGGTCTTGAAGTTGGTCAGCATACCGCCCAGCCAACGGGCGTTGACGTAGTACATACCGACCTTCTCGGCCTCTTCCTTGATGGCGTCCTGAGCCTGCTTCTTGGTACCGACGAACAGGACGGACTGACCCTCGGCGGCCAGGTCACGGACGAAGAAGTAAGCTTCTTCCAGCTTCTTGACGGTCTTCTGCAGGTCAATGATATAGATACCATTGCGCTCCTGGAAGATATACTCGTTCATCTTGGGGTTCCAGCGGCGGGTCTGGTGACCGAAGTGGACACCGGCTTCCAGCAGCTGCTTCATGCTAACAACAGACATTTTTATGTCCTCCTTTAAGTTATTTTCCTCCACCACGCTCATCGGCTTTGGGACCCTTGTGGGGCACTTTCCTCGGCCTCTCGCAATGTGTGACGTCCGCCGAAGTAGCATTCTTCGGCAGCTTAGATATTATATAACAAAAGCACCTGCAATGCAAGTGCTTTCCGGTAAAATATGAACTTTTTTTCCTGTCTTTTTTGCGTGATTTCGCACAAAAGAACGCAAGTAGTATATCATACCGAGTGCTCCGCGTCAAGTCTGGCGCCGCTCCCCACAAAGATGATGTCCTCACCCAGACGGCGGATGCCCGACCAGGGGATGACCACCTCCGGCTCCCGGCCCAAAAGGCCCAGCCACTTCAGCCGCCCGGGAATAATGAGGGCGGTGACCTGACCGGTCTCCGGGTCGATCTCGGCGTCCCGGACATATCCCAGCCGCTGGCCGGACTGCAGGTCTATGACCTCCTTGTAGCTCAGATCCACGATGCGCTGACACTTCATAAAAATCCCCTCCCGGACAACTGTATGCCGGGAGGGGACGGACTATGCTCAGGGCAGTTTTTTCAGAGGCTTTTCCAGGAAGAAGCACACCACAGCCACCAGCACGGTGGAGGGCAGCACGTAACCCAGATTGTAGGCCAGAGAGTAGAACCAGGGATTCAAAAAGGTGATGCCGAACAGTTCGGTGGGGGCCAGAATGGCATAAATGGTGATGCCGCTGATAAAGTGGATCACGAACCGGGCCGCACCGCCCACCACGGCGCCGAAGGTCAGACCGTGGGACAGCTTGCGGCAGATGCCCGCCAGACCCACCATGCCGTAGGCCACGGTGTAGTCCAGCAGAATGGACTGCCAGCCCCAGGCAAAGCCGCCGGCGAAGAAGCACTTGATGGTGCCGAAGATCAGGCCGGCCAGCACGCCCCAGCCGCAGCCGTGACGCCAGGCGTAAACCACGATGGGCAGCATGGCCAGACCGATGGAGCCGCCCTGGAACCACAGATCCAGTTCAAAAAAGGTCAGTGCATAGGCGAGAGCGATGCAGACGGCACCCTCGCACAGGGTCAGTACGCGTTTGTTTTTCATTTGTTTCGTCCTCCTGAAACAGTATTTTTCGGAGAACAGCCCTGACGAGAAAAAGAAAACGCACTGCGGGTGCAGTGCGTCAAAAGCATCTTATTCTCTCGCTTCCTACGCCGGCATTACCCGGATCAGGTTTAAGGGACATCACGGCAATACGTGAGATCTCAGCCGGCTTGCGCCAGCGCCCCTGCTGTTCAGTTCGGTAAAATTATAGTACGGTTTGGGATGTTTGTCAACCGTTGTTTGCGTTCAACCCGTCCATAAGTATCTGTAGTGCCTCGGTGTCAACATCGTACCAACACACCAACCAACCACCGTCTTCCTCTACCGTCCAGCGCAACCCCTCCTTGAACACCGTAAACTGCACCGTTGCCGCGACATCATTGCCATCAAAGAAGGACAGGGTCACGCCGCCTGTGCCGGGCGCCACCACAGGCCGCACCTGACTCCAGTCATAGCGATAAGTCCCGATGGATGCTATCACCGCATCCATCGCTTGGATCAGTTGTTGGTCGGCAACCTGCACCGTGGTATCCGCGCTTTGCCAAGCCGCCCGGTTGGGAGACACCAGCGCCCGATCTGAATAGTTGTTTTTCATAGTGAATTGCAGATTTTCTTTACGAATGGCCTGCACCGCCTCCAGCGGCTGCCGTGCCAGCGCCTCATAAAGCATCGTCCGCTCCCGCGCCTGCCGCGCCAGATGTCCGCCGTACAGCGCTGCCGCCGCCACCAGCAGGGCAAGGATAAATACTTTCCTTCTTTTACTCATGTGGAGACCTCCTTTTCTGTTCGCGGCATTTCTGCTTTTGTTTTTTCATTATAACACAAAACTTTACACGTTTTCTTAACTTTCCCTAAATTTTTTGCTATAATACAGCCAAAAGGAGGTGCTGCCGTGAAGTTTTTGTTTTCCCATCCGTTCTGGTTTTCCCTGGCCCGTCTGCCCTTCCGGCGGCGCGTCAAAGACATCCCGCAAGTCAACGCCCCCGTGACGGGACAGGCTTCGCTCGCCCACGTGCCCGCCGGCCGCAGCTCGATGGACTACATGGGCTGCGAGATGATCGCCCTGTTCAACGCCCTGCATTTTCTTGGGCGCCCCCAACCGCTGGAGGCCATCGTCCGCGCCTTTGAAGGCCGCCGCTGGCTGCTGCTGGGAGGCCGCTGGGGTGCCAGCCCCTACGCCGTCGGCGCTTACGCCCGTGAAACCGCCCTGCCCCACACCGTCTGCCGGGGAAAACGGCAGTACGAGCGGTTCGCCCATGAGGTGCTGCACGGCCCCGGTCGGGTGTTCGTGGTGTCCTTTTGGCTGGGTGACACGGTGTTCTCCGGCGCCCACGCCGCTTTGCTGGTGCGGCGGGACGGCTGCTTGTGGGGCTATAACCTGTTCAACGGCCAGCAGGCGCCCCTGCAGGTGCCCGACCTTTCCTGCCTCTGCTACGCCGACCGCTTTATTGTGGGATATGCTTTCCAATAAAAAAAGACCGCTCAAGCGGTCTTTTTCTTTTTTGATCACAGGGTCAGGCGCATCTGATACCAGCGGACGCCGCCGTGGGTGGATTCGGACACGCCCTCGCTGACGAAGCCGAACTTGGCGTAATAATGCACCAGATGCTCCTTGCAGGTGAGCACCAGGCCCTTGCGGCCGGCTTTACGGGTGTCCTCGATGACCCGGTTGAGCACCTGCTCGGCGCAGCCCCGGCGGCGATAGGAGGGGATGGTATCCACGCCGAAGATCATCTGCCAGGCGCCATTGGGATCGTGCATATGGGCGTCCTCGTACATTTCGTCGCACAGGTCAGGCAGGTCGGTGGCCATGCCGTTGACAAAGCCCACCAGGGTGTCGCCGTCCTCCAGCAACCAGAAGTGGTCAGCGAAAGCAGCCAGGCGGCCCTTGATAGATTCATAGGTAGCCGCTTCGGCGGCGGGGAAGCACTCGGCCTCGACGGCGGTGATGGCGTCCAGGTCGTGCATGGTAGCGTGTCTGATATTCATAAAAAACTCCTTTGGTTTGATGGATGTCACGGGACTTTTTTCGGTTGGAGATTGAGCAGGGTCAGCGCGGTCAGCACCAGCGCGATACCGCCCCACCCGGCCGGCGTGGGCAGCTCGTCAAAGAAGAAGATGCCGAACACCGTGGCCATTACCGGCTCGATACAGGCCAGCACGGCGGCTACGCCGTTTTCCACCTGCTGCAGGCCGGTGGTATAGGCGACGTAGGGGATCATGGTGGTCACCACGGTATAGGCCGCCAGGTACAGCAGATGCTGCGGCTGGCCGGCGATCTGAACGATGGGGCCAAAATCGGTCATGGGAATGCCGCCGATGGCGCCGAACAGGAAGATATAGGCGGTGATGGTGATGGGATGATAGCCACGCTGCAGGGCGAAACGGGAAAAAATGCTGTATAATCCGTATCCAAAACCCGAACCCAGACCGAACAGCAGGGTTTGAGGCGACAGGGCCATTCCGTCGGCGGTCATGCCGCTGGCCAGCGCGCAGCCTACAAAGGCCATCGCCAGGCACAGGATCTTTTTCCGGGTCAACTTTTCCCCAAACAACGGCACCGAAAGCAGCAGCACGAAGATGGGCGAGGTATACAGCAGGATGGCCGCTGCCGACAGCGAGGCTTGCTGAATGGTCTGGAAATAGCAGTAATTGAACAGGATCACGCTGACAATGCCGCCGCCGGCAAAGCACCAAAGATCTTTGGCTTTGACCCGCAGCAAATCACGGCGAAAAATTCCCAAAATGCCAAACATACCCACAGTGGTCAGCAGGGCGCGGCACTCCACGATCTGCATGGCCGCCAGACCGATGCCGTTCAGGTACCGCACGAAGATGCCCATGGTGCCCCAACAGCACCCCGCCAGGATCACCAGAAAGGGCGCGGCTTTTTTCATAAGATCACCTTCCAGTTTCTCACAAGGCTATTATAGCACAAAGCGGAGAAAAGTCGAGCAGGCTTTTTCCCAATGCCGCGCATCGAATCATTTGATTATTTCAATCCAACCCCTCGTCCAGTCAAAGAGCGTCTCCGACATCCGTTCGAACTCGCAGGCGCCGCCAGTTTTCAGCTGCCGACCAATGGCCAGGATCTCCCGTTCCCCTTCGGACGCCGCGCTGCACAAGTCCTCATAGCGGCTGATGTAGCCGCCGGTCTGTCTGAAAAGAATGGCCTGCACCACGAAAGATGCGGCTTTGTACAGACCGCGCAGAATCTCCTCGCTCTTTTCATGCAGCATATTATGGACGCAGCCGTGGTACAGATTGCAGACGCCGATTTTGATGGCGCTGCGGACGGCGCTGTGGTCCAACAGGGGCAAAAGCTCGTCCAAACTGCCGATGATGGGTTTGGTGTCATAATAAAACTGAAACAGGTCGGAAGGTTCCCACCGGAGCAGCTGGGATCTTCCCGCCAGAAAGCCGCAGATCAACTCCCGGTGCGGCAGGGTATCCAGCATGGCGCGATAGGCCCGAATATCCTCGGCAGACAATTCGTCAAGGATCACGACCATATCGATGTCGCTGGTTTCGGTGGCCTCGCCCCGACCGTAACTGCCTTGCAATCCCACAAACCAAACCCGTTCCGCAAAGGTCTCCGTCAGCGCCCCCAGGAATCGGTCAATCCAACCGTTGATCTCAAACATGTTTCTCACCTCATAAGAAAAAAGATAGCAAAACGCTCCGCACACCAGGGTGTACGGAGCGCTGTTCCCTCAAACGAGGGATCTATGGTGACCCGTAGGAGAATCGAACTCCTGTTTGCGGCGTGAGAGGCCGCCGTCTTGACCGCTTGACCAACGGGCCGATTTGGTACACCTTCAGGGACTCGAACCCTGGACACCCTGATTAAGAGTCAGGTGCTCTACCAACTGAGCTAAAGGTGCATTTGGTTTCCAGCACATTGAAAACTGAAAGAGAAGCAATTCATTCAATTCCTGAAAGAACTCTTTGAGGTTGCCTTAATAACTTTCGTTATTAGGTCAAGCCCTCGGCCTATTAGTACA
>JAFYPP010000027.1 GCA_017559995.1 Clostridia bacterium
ACGATGTAGTCGACCTTGGCGCGCTCGTTCAGGGAGGCCATGGGATCCTGGAAGATCATCTGGATCTGCTGGGTGACCTTCTTGTCCAGTTCCTTGGAGATCTTGCCGTTGATCTTCTCACCCTTGAAGATGACTTCACCGTCACTCATGGGGTTGATACGGATGATGGCACGGCCGATGGTGGTCTTACCGGAGCCGGACTCGCCGACCAGACCGAAGGTCTCGCCCTTGTAGATGTCAAAGGAGACGCCCTTGACGGCGACAAACTTATTACGCTTGGCGCCGAAGGTAACTTCCATGTTGCGGACGCTGACCAGAACTTCATTCAATTCCTTAGCCATTCTCAGCGCCTCCTCTCTTGATGTTGCGGATATTCTTGATGCTTGCGGGGGGCTCTACCTTGGGAGCGCGGGGATCCAGCAGCCAGGTACGGGCCTTATGGGTGGGGCTGACCTCGAAATAGGGAGGACGGTGCTCGAAGTCCACCTTCAGAGCATGGGGGTTACGGGGCGCAAATGCGTCGCCGCGAATGGTGTTGAACAGGTTGGGAGGAGTACCCTTGATGGCGTACAGATCCTCGCCCTTCACGCCCAGCTGGGGCAGAGAGGACAGCAGAGCCCAGGTGTAGGGATGCTTGGGATCGTAGAACACCTCGTCGCAGTTACCGATCTCAACAATGTCGCCGGCATACATAACGGCGATACGGTCGGCAACGTTGGCAACGACGCCCAGGTCGTGGGTGATGTAGATGGTGGTCAGGCTGTACTTGTCCTTCAGAGCCTTGATCAGGTTGAGGATCTGAGCCTGAATGGTAACGTCCAGAGCGGTGGTGGGCTCGTCGCAGATCAGGATCTGGGGATTACAAGCCATGGCGATAGCGATAACGACACGCTGACGCATACCGCCGGAGAACTCATGGGGATACTGCTTATAGCGGCGGGCGGGATCGGGGATGCCGACGTCGGCCAGGATCTCGATGGCCTTGTTCTTGGCAGCCTCACCCTTCAGATCCTGGTGCAGACGCAGAGCTTCCTCGATCTGCCAGCCAACGGTCTTCAGGGGGTTCAAAGAGGTCATGGGATCCTGCATGACCATGGCAACTTCCTTGCCGCGGATCTTGATCCATTCCTCTTCGGTCTTGAAGGTAGCCAGGTCCATATCCTTGTACTGAATGGAGCCGGAGTCCACCCAGCCGTTCTTATCCAGCAGGCCGATGAAGTTCTTACAGAAAACGGACTTACCGGAGCCGGACTCGCCGACGATGGCCAGGGACTCGCCCTTGTACAGATCCAGGCTGATGCCGCGGATGGCGTGCAGGGTCTTGCCGCGGAGGCTGAACTTGACGTTCAGGTCTTTTACAGACAGAATGACTTCACGATTTTCCATAATTCTGCCTCCTTACATATGGTTCTTCGGGTCAGCGGCGTCAGCAAAGGCGTTACCGACCAGATAGAAGCAGATGGTGATGATGCTCAGCACGATGGCGGGGAACCACAGCTGGTACTGCAGGGTCGTGCCGATGAAGGGACGGGCGGTGGTGACCAGGTTGCCCAGAGAGGGAGTATCGATGGACAGACCCAGACCGATGTAGCTCAGGAAGACCTCCCAACCGATGGCGCCGGGAATGGACAGAGCCAGACGCAGCATGATAACGGAAACCATCTGGGGGATCAGGTTCTTGACGATGATACGGCCGGTGGGAGTACCCAGGCAGCGGGAAGCCAGGTTGAAGTCACGGTCACGGATCATCAGGACCTGGTTACGGATGAAGCGAGCCAGACCCATCCAGCCGGTCAGCGACATGGCGATGATCATGGTAGGGATGCTGGAGCTCATAACGTAGGTAGCCAGGATCAGAACGATGGTGGTGGGGATGTTGTTCAGAACGTTATAAATCTCGGTGAACAGGAAGTCCAGTTTGCGGATATAACCCCACAGCAGACCGGTGATGGTACCGATGATACCTTCGATCAGAGCGACACCGAAGCCGATGATCAGAGAGGTACGGGTACCCTGCCAGATCTGGGACCACAGGTCCTGACCGATGGAGTTGGTGCCCAGCCAGAAGTCCTTGCAGGGCTTCAGGTTGGAGATGATCTGACCGGCCTTCTCGTGACCGGCGGGATAGTTGTTGATGGCGACGGCGTCGCGCTGGCCGGGCAGATAGGGCTGGATGATGGCGAAGCCCATCATGACCACGATGACGATCAGCATAGCCACGGCGGTCTTGTTCTTCAGGAACATCCGGATGGTGGAACGCCAATAGGAATAGTTGGAGTAACCGGCGCGCTCGGCGGCCTCGGCGTTATAGGGGACCAGAACGAAATCGTCATTGGGCAGCGCGGCGATCTCTTCGGCGTTCAGGTCGTCCTTCATGGTGACGGCCTGTTCCAGGTCCTGCAGCAGGCTCTCTTCGAGCTTCTGAGCGCGGTTTTCAGAAATGCTGTACTTACTCATTAGCGAGAACCCTCCTTCTTGGTAAAGCTGATGCGGGGATCCACCAGACCCATGGCGATGTCACCCAGCAGCAGGCCCATGATACCCATGATCGAATAGATGATGACCAGGGCCTGGACCATGTTGTTGTCCTGACGCTTGATAACGTCAACCAGCAGACCGCCCATGCCGGGGATGGAATACAGGGATTCCACGTAGATGGAGCCGGAGATGGTCATCAGCAAAGAGCCGGGGATCAGCTGGACCATGGGCACCACGGAGTTGCGGAACACGTGACGGAACCAAATGGTGGAGTTGGGGACACCCTTCGCACGGGCCAACTTGATATAGTCCTTGTTGGCTTCGTCCACCATGTAGCGGCGCAGCCACATACCGTAGCTGGCGATGGAGGGCAGAGCCAGGGACAGAATCGGCATGAACGTGGTCAGGATGTTTGCGGGGCGGTACAGCATGGAACAGCCCAGCAGCTTGGTGCCGTAGTTCTGAATGAACAGGAAGTAGACGGCATTGGGAACAGCCTGAATAAAAACGATGTACGCGTTGCCCAGTCTGTCAGCCAGACCGCCCTTGCTGCGAGCCATCAGCACGCCCAGGATCATACCCAAAGGCAAGCTCAGGATCATAGCAATGACGCCGAAGCGCAAAGAAACCAGGATCTTGGGGGCAATGATCTCGGTGATGGGCACACCCACGCGGTAACGGGTGGACTCGCCGAAATCGCCCTGGACAAGTTTTCCAATGAAGCGGATCAGCTGCTGGGGCAGGGGATCATTCAGACCCATCAGCTCCAGTTTGGTGTTGATCTGCGTAGGAGTCAGCTTATCATAGTTATCAAAATAACCCTCGATGGGCATCAGACGCAGCAGAGAGAATACCACGGCAATAATGATAACCAGCGTAAGCAAAGACCGAAGCAGACGGTTTATCGAGTATCGTAACATGATCAAATCCATCCTTTTTCAAGTGTTTTGCTGTACCGAAAAAATCGGTTGGCCGCATCTCTGCCCGCGGGGACAGGCCGTCAATCACACACCGCCGCCGCACCTCGGCTTCTCTCCCGCCGAAGGCCGCATCGGTATCCCGTTGACGATCTGCCGTGTTTCCTGCCTGGCACAGACACGCCCAATCATACGCATATTGTAAACCTTTGACACAAAAAAGGCAATATCAACTGTCCATTTTTGGCCACGCGCGGACATTTCCGTCGGACTGACCAAATTTCATTCTCTTTTTTGATGATATTGCCCAATTTCTTTTTCCATTTGGGCAAATGGGTAAAAACTTTGTTTTTTCGTAGAGAATGCAAAGTTTTTCTTTACATTTGGGGATCCTCTGTGGTAGAATACCTTGTACACGTCCGGGCACTTAGTGAAAGGGTTTCTGCGGCAAAGCCGCCATGTTCCTCATGCCTTCACTCAGACCTTGGATAAACTTATTATTTTTAGGAGGAATACCCCAATGATCCAGAAGGAAATCAAGACCGCTACCATCGAGAAGAGCCGCCTGCACGAGACCGACACCGGTTCTCCCGAGGTTCAGATCGCCATCCTGACCGCTCGTATCAACGAGCTGAACGAGCATCTGAAGGTCCACAAGAACGACAAGCACAGCCAGCGTGGTCTGCTGAAGATGGTCGGCCAGCGCCGCCGTCTGCTGCACTACCTGCAGAACAAGGACATCGAGCGCTATCGTGCTGCTGTCGCTGCCAACGGTCTGCGTAAGTAATTGTGATCAGAAGGGGGACGCGTCTGCGCCCCCCTTCACTCCATCCGCAGGAAAATCAAACGAAATCAAAAATCATCCGGCAGCGCCATTAGCAGTTGAAGGTATGCGGAAGCCGTTGCACCCCGTATGCTGTTTTCGCACAGCTTCAAATGCTAAGGGTCGCGCCTGGATACAAATTTATGAAAGGTGGTAAACCCGAATGGTTAAACATGCAACTTTCCCCCAGCATCGCGTTTATGAGACCACTCTGGGCGGCCGTCCCCTCAAGGTTGAGCTGGGCAAGATGGCCGGCCTGAGCAACGGTTCCGCTCTGGTGTCCTATGGCGACACTACCGTCCTGACCTGCGTCACCATGGCCAAGGCTCCCCGTGACGGCATCGATTTCTTCCCCCTGAGCGTTGACTACGAAGAGAAGCTGTACGCCGTCGGCCGCATCCCCGGCAGCTTTATGCGCCGTGAGGGCCGTCCCGGTGAGAAGGCCATCCTGACCTCCCGTATGATCGACCGTCAGATCCGCCCCTTCTTCCCCTCTGACATGCGCAACGACGTCTGCGTCAGCTGCACCGTCA
Organism: Clostridia bacterium; assembly: GCA_017559995.1. Lineage (GTDB taxonomy): Bacteria > Bacillota > Clostridia > Oscillospirales > Butyricicoccaceae > UBA4644. Next base: position 4,752 of record JAFYPP010000027.1, read on the forward strand.
TGAGCGTTGAGCACGACAACTCCCCCGAGGTGGCTGCCATGATCGGCGCCTCCATCGCCCTGTCCGTGTCCGACATCCCCTGGAAGGGCCCCATCGCCGGTATTATGATGGGTTACACCGAGGAAGAGGGCTACATCGTCTGCCCCACCAGCGAGCAGCGTGAGAAGTCCGTCCTGCAGCTGACCGTTGCCGGTTCCATGGAGAAGGTGGTCATGATCGAGGCCGGCGCCGACGAGTTCCCCGACGACATGATGCTGACCGCTATCAAGAAGTCCCACGAGGTCATCCAGGACCTGATCATGTTCATCCGCAACATCAAGGCCGAAAACTTCAAGGAGCCCGCTGTCTACCCCAGCATGAAGGTCTCCGATGAGATGTTCGAGGCTGTTAAGGGCTACGCCATGAACGCCGTCAAGGAAGCCGTCGACACCGACGACAAGACCGTTCGCGACGCCCGCATCGATGCCATCACCGCCGATGTCAACGAGCACTTTGCCGAGATCTATCCCGACTGCGGCGCCGAGCTGGGCGAGTGCATGTACAAGCTGCAGAAGTACGTTGTCCGCCGTCTGATCCTGGACGAGGGCAAGCGTGTTGACGGCCGTTCTCTGACCGACGTCCGTCCCCTGGCTTCCGAAGTCGGCCTGATCCCTCGTGTTCACGGTTCCGGTATGTTCACCCGCGGCCAGACTCAGGTTCTGACCATCTGCACTCTGGGCACCCTGCGTGACGCCCAGGAGCTGGACACCACCTGGGAAGAGACCGAGAAGCGCTATATGCACCACTACAACTTCCCCAGCTACTCTGTTGGTGAAGCCCGTCCCTCCCGCAGCCCCGGCCGTCGTGAGATCGGCCACGGCGCTCTGGCCGAGAAGGCTCTGGTGCCCGTCCTGCCCTCCGTTGAGGAGTTCCCCTACGCCATCCGTACCGTTTCCGAGGTTCTGTCCTCCAACGGTTCTACCTCTCAGGGTTCTATCTGCGGCAGCACCCTGGCTCTGATGGACGCCGGCGTGCCCATCAAGGCTCCCGTTGCCGGTATCTCCTGCGGTCTGGTGACCGAGGGCGACCGCCACATCACCTTCACCGATATCCAGGGCATCGAGGACTTCTTCGGTGACATGGACTTCAAGGTGGGCGGCACCAAGAAGGGTATCACCGCCATCCAGGTTGATATCAAGAACGACGGTCTGACCTATCAGATCATCGAAGAGGCTTTCGACAAGACCCGCACCGCCCGTCTGGAGATCCTGGACGAGATCATGCTGCCCGTCATCGCTGAGCCTCGCGCCGAAGTCAGCCCCTACGCTCCCAAGATGATCAAGATCATGATCAACCCCGACAAGATCCGCGAAGTCATCGGTAAGGGCGGCGCCGTGATCCAGAAGATCACCGCCGAGACCAACACCAAGATCGACATCGAGGACGACGGCACCGTCTGCATCGCCGCAGTCAACGCCGCCGACGGCGAGAAGGCCCGCCAGATGATCGAAGCCATTGCCAAGGATCCCGAGGTCGGCGATCTGTTCTTCGGCAAGGTCACCCGCATCATGAACTTCGGTGCCTTCGTGGAGATCGCTCCCGGCAAGGAAGGTCTGATCCGCATCAACCATCTGGATACCCGCTTCGTGGAGAAGGTGGAAGACGTCCTGAACATCGGCGACGAGACCTGGTGCAAGGTCATCGAGATCGACGAGAAGGGCCGTATCAACCTGTCCCGTAAGCAGGCTCTGAAGGAAATGGCCGAGAAGGCCGAGTGAGTCTGGCCAAAAATCTAACGATTTTTGTGCCATTTCGGCTCCGACTGCGGTCGGCTTCGCCGCTTTTCTGCGGAAAAGTCGGCGGGTTACGGTGTTTTTCCGAAAAACACATAGTTTTCCGGAAAAACCATGAAAGAAGCAAAATCATGAATACGATTTTGCAGATCGCAAACACTATCCAAGGGCAGGCTCGGCCTGCCCTTGTTTTTACCAAAAAGAGGTGTGTTTCATGGTAGAAAAAATCATTTTGGACAACGGTGTCCGTGTGCTGCACGAAAAACTGGAGCACGTGCGCTCCTGCGCCCTGGGCGTTTGGGTGGAGAACGGCAGCTGCCACGAGCCCGACGAACTGGCAGGCATCTCTCACTATATCGAGCACATGATGTTTAAAGGCACCGAAAGCCGTACGGCCGCCCAGCTGGCCCAGGCTTTTGACGCCATCGGCGGTCAGGTGAATGCCTTCACCACCAAGGAACACACCTGTTATTACGCCCGCACCCTGGACACCCATGTGCAGCAAGCCGCCGAGCTGCTGTGCGACATGGTGCTGCACTCTGCCTTCCGCCCCGAAGACGTGGATCTGGAGCGGGGCGTCATTTTGGAAGAGATCGGCATGTACGAGGATACGCCGGAAGATCTGGTGAGTGAGATCCTGTCTGCCGCCGTCTATCCCAGCCAGCCCTTGGGCCGTCCCATTCTGGGCACCCAGGGCACCCTGCAGCACATCGACTCCCAGGCGCTGAAGGACTACCGCAGCAAGCAGTATGTGGGCGAGAACACCATCATCTCCCTGTGCGGCAGTTTTTCCGAGGCCGATCTGCAGGCGGTGTGCGACGCCTTTGCCGCCCTGCCCGCCGGCGATCCCGTTGACATCCCCCAGGCCACCTATCGCAAGGCCGCCGTGGTGAAGAAAAAGGACATCGAGCAGAACCATCTGCTGCTGGTGTTCCCCGGCCTGTACGCCAACCACCCCGACCGTTACGTGCTGGCCGTCCTCAACAATATTCTGGGCGCCGGCATGAGCAGCCGCCTGTTCCAGCGGGTCCGTGAGCAGAACGGCCTGTGCTATTCCATTTACAGCTTCACCAGCCTTTACCAGAACACCGGCGTGCTGGGCATTTACGTGGCGCTGGGCCGTGAGACCCAGGAGGACGCCCTCCGCATGATCCGGGAGGAGTTGGAGCTGTTCCGGGCCGAAGGCATCACCGCCGAGGAACTGGCCCGCACCAAGGAGCAGCTCAAGACCACCCTGCTGATGTCGCTGGAAAGCACCAACTCCCGTATGTCCTCCATGGCCCGCAACGAGATGATCTTCGGCCACGCCCAAAGCCCCGAAGAGGCGGTGGAAAAGCTGGAGAAGGTCACGGTGGACGACGTGCACCGTCTGGCACAGGAACTGCTGGACTTTGCCCGGATGTCCTTTTCCGCCGTGGGCAACGTGTCCCAGCCGGAGGAGTATCTGGCGCTGTTCCGCTAAACGCTTCAAAAAGCCCCCAACCGGGGGCTTTTTCTTGCTTTTTGGGGCTTTTTTTGCTATCCTGTTTCAAAAGGAGGCATTTCCAGATGTTTTCTGTTCGAGATAACGTCCCGGCGTGACCTGCCCCATGACAACCGCCGGCTGTACCCCCTCATGGCAGGCCGCGCCCTTTCGGCCTATTTTGCAAAACAAAGGAGCAAGTTTATGATGAATTCCGAAACCTTACGAGAACAGTGGCTGGCCGAAGAGGCCATCGCCCACATCCACGGCTGGGATTTTTCCCATCTGAAGGGCCGCTGGGATGACGACGGCGAACTGCCCTGGGATTATAAAACCGAAGTCCTTGCCGCCCTGCGGCCCGACAGCCGCATTCTGGATATGGACACCGGCGGCGGCGAGTTTCTGCTGTCGCTGGGCCATCCCCATCACCTGACGGCCGCCATCGAAAACTATCCGCCCAACGTAGAGTTGTGCAAGGAAGTCCTGCTGCCGCTGGGCATCGACTTCAAGGCGGCGGCCGCCGATGGCCCCCTGCCCTTCCCCGATGACCACTTCGACCTGGTGCTCAACCGCCACGGCAGTTTTGACCCCAAAGAGGTGTTCCGTGTCCTCAAGCCGGGCGGCGTGTTCCTCACCCAGCAGGTGGGCGAGCGCAACGACCGGGAACTGGTGGAGCTGGTACTGCCCGGCCTGCCCGTTTCTTATCCCGGCTGGAGCATGGCCCCGGTGGCGGATACCCTGCGGCAGGTGGGTTTTACCCTGCAGAAGCAGGACGAGGCCTTCCCCGGCCTGCGCTTTTTCGACACCGGCGCTCTGGTGTGGTTCGCCCGTATCATCGAGTGGGAGTTCCCCGGCTTTTCGGTGGACAAGTGCTTCGACCGCCTTCTGGAAGTGGAAGAGACCATCCGGCAGAAGGGCGAAGTTTCCGGCCGCACCCACCGCTTTTTGCTGATGGCCCGCAAACCGCTGGGCGACGTGCGCTTCCGTGAGGCCGTCGAGGCCGATCTGGACAACGTGGCGGCACTGTACCGCAGCTGTGCCGCCTTTTCCGCCGCCCGGGGCGACGGCGGCTGGAGCGACGAGTACCCCAACCGGCAGTTTGCGGAAGAGGACGTGCGAAACCGCGGCCTGTTCGTACTGGAACACGCCGGTGAGATCGTCGGCGTGATCTCCCTTGTCCCGGAGGACGACTGGGACACGCTGGATTGCTGGACCGATCTGCCCTCCTGCTGTCTTTCCCGTCTGGGGATCAAGCCCCAGCTGCAGGGGCTGCATTTGGCAGAGCGGATGATGGAGGAGGTCTCCGCCGTGGCAAAGGCCCGGGGCTACCGTGCCACCCGTCACGGTTCGCTGATCACCAACGTGGCCAGCAACCGGGTATACGAGAGAATGGGCTACAAAAACCGGGGCCGTGCCAGCCTCTACGGTCACGAATACCACTGTTTCGAACGGCTTTTATAATGTTTTCAAGGGCGGCCAATATGGCCGCCCTTATTCTGTTTCCTGCAGCTTGCGGTATTTTTCCCGGGTGGCGGCGCCGCCCCGCAGATGGCGCTCCCGCTTGTTTTCTTCCAGCACCTGCCGCACCTGTTCGTGCAGGCTGCGGTCGATCCAGTAAAGTCGGGAGGTCACATCCTTATGGACGCTGGATTTGCTGACGCCGAATTTTTTCGCTACCGCCCGCACGGTGGCCTTGTGCTCCACGATATAGGTGCCCAGTTCACAGGCACGGTCTTCCATAGTTTCCGTCAACGCTCACACGCTCCTTCACACGGTTCATCCTATGAAGGGCACGGGCGCAACATACCAGGTATAACCTGTCCGTCGGCGGCATAGGCTTGGACAAACCTTTGACTGGGAGTGAGCCTATGCACCCGACCGATACGGCCTTTGGCCTGCGGCAGCAGCAAGCCGACGAATTGCTGCGAAAGGGCCTTGGAAACCGCCTGTCCGCCCCCAAGCGGACGGGCTTTTTGTCCAGGCTGCTGTTAAACCTCAACGATCCCATCATCAAGATCCTGCTGGCGGTGTTGTGCGTCAACCTGCTGTTTCTGCTCCGTGGGCAGGGATGGTTTGAAACGGTGGGCATCGCCCTGGCCATCGCCGCCGCGGCGCTGATCTCCACCCTGTCGGAGTACAGCAGCGAAAGCGCCTTCGTCCGGCTGCAGCAGGAGGCCGCCCGTGCCACCTGCCGGGTGCGGCGGGACGGTATGCTGAAGGAGATCGCCGCCGAAGAACTGGTGGAGGGGGACATCGTCTGTCTGGAAGCCGGCGAGGGCATCCCTGCCGACGGCTGGCTGCGGCGTGGGGAACTGCACTGCGACCAGGCGGCCCTGTCCGGCGAGAGCCGTGAAGCCCACAAGGAAGGCGGCCCGCTGGCCGAAGAGCCTTTCCGCTGGGACACCGACCACCGGCAGCTGCTGTTCCGCGGCAGCAGCGTGACCCACGGCGAAGGCGTCATGCAGGTCCTTCGGGGCGGCGACCGCACCCTGCTGGGCAGCATGGCCCTGTCCCTGCAGGAGGAGCCCCGGGAAAGCCCCCTGAAGGTGCGGCTGGGCGCCCTTGCCCGCTCCATGAGCCGGGTGGGCTACGGCGCGGCGGCGCTGGTGGCGGCGGCGGATATGTTCCACCGCCTGGTGATGGACAACAGTTTTCTGCCGTCGCTGATGCTGGCGGAGATCTCTCATCTGCCTTCGCTGGTGGAACTGCTGCTCCACGCCGCAACCCTGGCTCTGGGCGTGGTCATTGTGGCGGTGCCCGAGGGCCTGCCCATGATGATCACCGTGGTGCTGTCCCGCTCCATGCTGCGAATGCAGAAGGATCAGGTGATGGTGCGCAAGCTGACGGGCATCGAAACGGCAGGCAGCCTTTCCCTGCTGTTCACCGACAAGACCGGCACCCTCACCCGGGGACGGCTGACGGTGGAGGGCATCCTCACGGGAGACGGCCGGGTGCTGGCGCCCCGGGATCTGCCGGAGGAGCGTGCCCTGTGGCAGGCGCTGCGAGAATGCTGCCGGCTGAACACCGGCGCCCAGTGGGGCGTCAAAGGGCCTATGGGCGGCAACGCCACCGACCGGGCGCTGCTGGAGCTGGCCGGCCGGGAGCCGACAAGTGCCGCGCGGACTCACTTTGTCCCCTTTGACCCGGCGAAGAAATATTCCGCCTGCGCCCTCACCGGCGGCGCCTTTCCAGGGTATCTCAAGGGCGCCCCGGAACTGCTGCTGCCCCGTTGCGACGGGTGGCTGAGCCGGGAAGGGATGCTGCCGCTGGACAGTGCGGAACTGACGGCCGCCTGGCAGCAGCAGGCCGCCCACGGTATGCGGGTGGTGTGCCTGTGCGCCGGGACACCCGAGGGCAGCGGCCTTTTGCTGCTGGGGCTGGCTCTCATCCGGGACAGTTTGCGGCCCGAGGCGGCAGCCGCCGTGCGGCGTATCCAAAACGCCGGGGTGCAGGTGGTGATGGTCACCGGCGACAGTCCGGACACCGCCCGTGCCATCGCCCAAAAGGCCGGCCTGCTGCGGGGCGGCGGTTTGCTGCTCACCAGCGCCGATCTGGGCAGCATGACCGACC
>JAFYPP010000028.1 GCA_017559995.1 Clostridia bacterium
GTTCTGTCGGTGCTGTGCGACGCCTATGACGAGGAGGTCGTGGACGCCGAAAAGAACGACGTGCGTACCGTCCTGCGCCTGCATCCCGCTCTGGCTCCCTTTAAGTGCGCCGTTCTGCCCCTGTCCAAGAAGCTGGCCCCCAAGGCCCAGGAGATCTACGCACAGCTGTCCAAGAAGTTCATGGTGGACTATGACGACGCCGGCTCCATCGGCAAGCGTTACCGCCGCCAGGACGAGGTGGGTACTCCCCTGTGCATCACCGTGGACTTTGAGACCGTGGGCGATGAGAACACCCCCGCCGACAACTGCGTCACCGTCCGTGACCGCGACACCATGGAGCAGGTCCGCCTGCCCATCGATCAGCTGGAAGCCTATATCCAGAGCAAGATCGAGTACTAAAAAAGCCATCGAGAGCCTGCCATCCGGCAGGCTCTTTTCTTATCCTGTGATAATGCATTTCCCTTCCGTTTGCGCTACAATACACATATACCCAAAACAGAAAGGATGATTGGAATGAAGAAACTGACCGCCCTGCTGCTGACTGTGTGCCTGTGCATGGCCATGGCCGTCCCCGCCTTTGCCGCATTCCCCGAGACCTGGGACGAGGCAAAACTGAACCAGTACACCTCCCACGACCTGTACGCCGCCGGCTTTGACACCTTTGTCCCCCTGCTCACCGAGCTGTACGACGGTTCTTACGACGAGCCGGTCCTCTCCGCGCAGCGCTCCGGTTTTTACGCCGTCCTGCCCGAGACCACCTTCTTCTATGCCAACACCGGCACCTCCGACGAATACTACCTCTGGGTCAGCGCCGAAGTTTACCACCCGGATGACCAGGGCCGTTACGTCTTTACCGATATGCCCGGCGAAAGCCTCCGTGTTTCCGGCCAGTTTGTCACCCAGGCTGCCGACGATACCATCGGCGACATGACGCTGCTGAAACTGGGCAAGGGCGAATCCACTTCCTTTACGCTGGAAAGCCTGGGCGTGGCGGAAGGCGACATCGTCTGCCTGTACTATTATCAGTATTATCCCGAAGACGGACGGTACTGGTACAACTCCGTCTGCTACAAGATCGACAGCGTTGAGGTGCTGAACATCGTCCAGCAGATTGAAGCCGAAAAGGCCGCCGAGGCAGAGCAGCCCGCCCATCCCTTCACCGATGTGGCCGATGACGCCTATTATTACGACGCCGTGCTGTGGGCCGTGGAAAACGGCATCACCAACGGCACCTCCGCCACCACCTTCGGCCCCGACGTCACCTGCACCCGCAGCCAGGTAGTCACCTTCCTGTGGCGTGCCAAGGGCTGTCCCGAGCCCACCACCACCGTCAACCCCTTCACCGACGTGGCCGAGGCGGATTATTTCTATAAGCCCGTGCTGTGGGCCGTGGAAAACGGTATCACCAACGGCACTTCCGCCACCACCTTCTCGCCGCTGGACACCTGTACCAGCAGCCAGGTGGTCACCTTCCTGTGGCGCGCCAACGGTCAGCCTGCCGCCGAGGCCGCAGGCACCGAATGGTATGCCCAGGCCGTGGCATGGGCCAACGGCAAGCAGCTGCTGGACGGCACCGCCGTTCCCTTTGCGCCCGACAATCTGGCCCCCAGAGCGGACATCGTCACCTACCTGTACCGCGATCTGGCCAAGTAACGTCAAACGGAAAAGAAGTCCGCCATCCGGCGGACTTCTTTTTTGTGGTCACGGAACTTTTCGGCGGTTCAGCGGTCTAAACCAGCGAAGGAGGGTTCCTATGACCGCTGTTTTGACCGTTTTTGCCTACGCGCTGCAATTTGGCGCGCTGCTTCTGCTGCCGACCCTGCTGTTTTTCTGTCTGAAGTTACGGACGGGAAAACAGACCGCCGCCCTCGCTTCCCTGCTGCTTTCCGTGCTCCTCATCATGGGGGCGGCGTGGCTGGCCTTTCATCCCATCCGCACCTGCCCGGAGGAACTGCGGCCCTATATGACCGAATCCCGATGGCAGGACATCCTGTCGGTCACCCCTCCGGTTTACGATGGACGGCTGCCCGTGATCCCCGTACAGATCACCGTGGAATGGGCCGACGACACCGACCTGCGCTGGCGCACCCGTTGGTTCCCGGCAGGTACCACCCGTACCGGGCTGTCCCCGGACGGATATTACACCGTGCACGGCCTGCAATAAAAAAGCACCCCGGTGGGGGTGCTTTTTTCGTTAGTTCACCTTTTTGAAGGGCAGCCACAGGCTGTTTTCCCCGGCGTTGAGCAGCAGACCGTCGCCATCCTTGCGGACGGTGATGGCGTCGTAATCCTCCGCCACCAACGGCGATTTCCAGTAGCCGGTCAGCTCGCCGTCGCCCTGCCGCAGCTGGTAGCGCATGACGCCGTACTGCAGGAAGGCCTTGCCATCCTCCACCGTGACGGTGCACAGGCCGTAGCCGGGATGCTCGTACACACCGGCTGCCACGCCCTCGGCGAAAGGCAGAGCCTCCATCCGCTGCCGTCTGTCATCGTACTGCACCCGATCCTGCTGCCATGCGGCAATGGCGCTGTCGGTGTCGGCCAGCTGGGTGCCGCACAGCAGGTCCATGAGATATTCGCTCACCATTTCGTGAGCGCGGGTGCCGTTGGTGTTCACCACCACCGCGAAGCCGCTGTCCTCACCGGGCAAAAAGCCCATCATGGCGTTGAAGCCCTTCATATCGCCCGAATGGTGATACAGCTGCTTGCCGCCCCGCCTGGTGGTGCGCCAACCCATGGTGTAGAAAGCAGGCTCCTTGCCCTCGGGAACGGGGCCGGTCTGGATATTTTTCTTCAGCAGCTGCTGATACTGGGTGTCGGAGATCAGCTCCCGGGCGCCGGTGGACATCAGGCGCACCCACTTTTCCAGATCGCCGATGCGGGCCCGCACCGAGCCGTCGGGTGCTTCGGAGGGGCACAAGGAATACTGCACCCGGCAAGCCTCTTTGCCGTTGGTGCGGTAGGGTTTGGCGTGCTCCAACCCCTCCATGCAGCCGGGAACACTGCGCACCCGGATGCCCAGACCGGCACCCTTGGCCAGATCCTCCATCAGCCATTCCTCATAGCTGCGGCCGGTGATGTGCTCCAGCACGTAACCGAAATAGACGTACATCTGGTTGCAGTACTGATAGGCCTGCCGATACGGCTCGGTGGCCGCCAAAAAGCGGTAGCGGCCGCACACCTCGTCCCGGTCGGGAATCTGCAGATTGTCGATGAAATCGTGCCGGGGCAGGCCCGTACGATGGCTCAACAGATCACGGACGGTGATCTTCTCCGACAGTTCCGGGTCGGCCACGCCGAACTCCGGCAGATAGCGCTTCACCGGCGTGTCCCAGTCAAACCAGCCTTTGTCCACCGCCAGCGCAGCGGTCATGGCGGTAAAGCTCTTGGTGCAGGACGCGATATCAAAATAGGTCTTTTCCGAAATGGGGAGGCCGGCCTCCCGGTCGGAATAGCCAAAATAGCAGGTCTCGGCCTTGCCGTTGCGGATCAGCACGGCGGCACCGCCCACGAGGCCGGTGGCGGCGCGGACCTTTTCAAAGATCTCTGTAACCTTCTGGATCATAACGTTGCTCCTCTCTTGGCCCGTAGGGCTCTGTCTGTATGATACTACGGCCCACGCCCGCCCGCAACCCCGAAGAAAGAAAAAAACGCACCCCTTTCGGGGTGCGTTTCCTTGTATTTGGAATTATTCGGCCAGTTCGCCAAACTCGGCCACAACGGCGGCGCAGCGGGCGCACAGACCGTCCTCGTGGTCGGTGTGGGTGTGCTTCCAGCAGCGGGGGCACTTGACGCCGTTGGCTTCGGAGACCAGAACACGGACACCGGCGATGGGAGTCTCGGCGGCCTGCTCGAACAGAGCGGCATCCTCGGAGATCTCCACGTCGGAGACGATGAACAGATCGGCCCAGATGGCCTCGAACTGCTCACGGATGGCCTGCAGGTTGCCCTTGCCGGCCTCGTCGGTGACCAGCACCACGTGGGCTTCCAGAGCCTTACCGATCTTCTTGTCGGCGCGGGCGGCTTCCAGCGCGGCGTTGACGCCGGAGCGCAGCATCTGCAGACCGGCCCAGGAAGCCATGTTGCCCTGCTCGTACTCGGCGTACTTGCCGTTGAAGGTGTTCAGCAGGATGTTGCGCTCGTCGTCGCCGGACTTGTGCGGCATGGCCAGCCAGATCTCATCACAGGTAAAGGCCAGGATGGGAGCGAACAGACGGCACATGGTATCCAGCACCAGATACAGAGCGGTCTGGACGGCGCGGCGGGACAGGCTGTCCTTACCGTCGCAGTACAGGCGGTCCTTGGTGATATCCAGATAGAAGCTGGACAGGTCGACCACGCAGAAATCGTTGATGGCGTGGGAAACCACGTGGAACTCGTAGTTATTGTAAGCGGTCAGCACCTTTTCGGTCAGCTCGTTCAGCTTGGTGATGATCCAGCGATCCAGGGGCTGCATATCGGCAGGGGCCACCAGGTTCTCGGGATCGAACTCCACCAGGTTGTCCAGCATAAACTTGCAGGTGTTGCGGAACTTCAGGTAGTTCTGGCTGATCTGCTTGAAGATCTCCTTGGAGCAGCGCACGTCGGCGTGGTAGTCGGAAGAAGCGGCCCACAGACGGACGATGTCGGCGCCGAAGTCCTTGATCAGGTCGGCGGGATCCACGCCGTTGCCCAGAGACTTGTGCATGGCGCGGCCCTGACCGTCGACGACCCAGCCGTGGGTCAGCACCTGACGGAAGGGAGCGCCCTGGTTCAGGGCACCGACGGAGGTCAGCAGAGAGGACTGGAACCAGCCGCGATACTGGTCGGCGCCTTCCAGATAAACGTCGGCGGGCCACATCTCGGGGTTGTCCTTCATCAGAGAGGCATAGTGGGTGGAACCGGAGTCAAACCAGCAGTCCAGGGTATCGGTCTCCTTGTCGAAGGTCTTGCCGCCGCAGTGGGGGCAGGTGAAGCCTTCGGGGATGAGCTCCATGGCTTCCTTCTCGAACCACACGTTGGAGCCGTGCTCGTCGAACAGCTTGGAGATCTTCTCGATGGAGTCGGGGTTGGACACGGGCTTGCCGCAGTCCTGGCAGTAGAACACGGGGATGGGCAGACCCCA